>NZ_LOKY01000010.1:0-127357 GCF_002211315.1 Rhizobium sp. R693
CGACCTGGGTCGACGCGCTGGCTGGTGTCCGGGGCAATTACTTTTTCACGCCCGAAATCTACGTGACGGGATGGGGCCTGGTCGGCGGCGGTGGCGCCGATCTCGATTGGGATGTCTCCCTGGCGCTCGGCTACAAGTTCACCGACACGATCTCGGCAGTCGCTGGCTACCGGGCGGTCGGCGTGAACTATAACAACGACGGGTTTGTCTTCGACGTCGTCGAGCAGGGACCGATTATCGGCGTCGCGTTTCACTTCTAGGCGGACACCTTAATCTGCTCTGATCTTGGTTCAATGGAGACGGCATCGATGGAGAAAACGGCTTACATCGCGACCCTGCTGGCGCTCGGGCTCGCTCCGGGGTTGGCGAACGCCCAGTCGAATGAAGACCTGGCGAAGAAGCTCTCCAACCCGATCGCCTCGCTGATCAGCGTTCCCTTCCAGTTCAATTACGATCACGGTTACGGCCCCGACGACGGCGACAAGGCGACGCTGAACATCCAGCCTGTCATTCCGTTCGCAATCAACGAGGACTGGAACGTCATCTCGCGCACCATTCTTCCGGTCACGTGGCAGAATGACATCGCCGGCCCATCGGGAACGCAGTTCGGCCTCGGCGATACGACACAGAGCTTCTTCTTCTCTCCTTCTAAACCAACCGAGAGCGGCATTATCTGGGGTGCGGGACCGGCGTTCCTCATTCCGACGGCGACGGACGAATTCCTCGGCACCGGCAAGTGGGGCGCGGGCCCGACCGCGGTCGTCCTCAAGCAGGAAGGGCCATGGACGGTCGGGATGCTCGGCAACCACATCTGGTCATTTGCAGGTCAGAGCGATCGGCCGGACGTGAGTTCCACATTCCTTCAGCCATTCATCGCCTACACGACCAGGGACGCCTGGACGTTCTCGCTGAATACCGAATCCACTTACGACTGGGAAACGAACGACTGGTCCGTTCCGATCAACTTCACGGTCGCCAAGCTGATCACCATCGACAAACAGCCGATCAGTCTGACGGCTGGCATTCGCTATTGGGCGGATGCGCCGGATAACGGCCCCAGTGGTCTGGGCTTCCGTGTGGCTCTGACGTTCCTATTTCCGAAGTAAGTCGTGCTACCGCCAAAGGCGGTCGAGCACCCGCTTATCCAAAGTGAGATCACTGATGAACTTTCTGAAGTCTACCGCCAATCTACTCGCAACGATATCGATTCTGACGCTAGTCTCTGCGCCAATATTCAGCCCCTCGCCCGCAGAGGCGAGACGGGCGGCCGCCGCGTGCGGACCGAGAGGCTGTGCGGCGGCGGCGTGTGGACCACGCGGCTGTGCCGCCGGGGCACGACCAGCTCCAGCCTATCGTCCGGTACCGCGCCGTGGCGTCGTTGTCGTCGCTCCCCATCGCTACTGGAGGCCAGGCGGCGCGATCGCTGCAGGCGCCGCGATAGGCTTTATCGCCGGCGCAACAGCGGTATCGATAGCCGGCACGCCTCCCAAACCGGGATATTGCTGGTATTACACAACTCCTGCCAAAACGACCGGCTTCTGGGACGTGTGCCCCTCATAAATTGGGAGGACACAGCTCGGATGAAGACTTCGCGGGCACGATATTCATGGCTCCTGACCACGCAGGCGATTGGGTCCGCAGCTCTGCTGAGCCAATGTTATCCCTTGTATACTCGGTTGCTTGACGATCCAGGTCACGTGCAGGTGTACGCGGATACGCCGATGGTCGCGGTCATTGCGCTGAGCGTCACGCTGGTGCAAGGCGCGCATTGGTATCGGGTATTCAAGGTCCCCTTGCCAGTGCGAGACACCCACGTTGTGTCGGGCCAGCTAGTCCTCTTCGTCAGCCGCCTCGCCTTCATCATCGCGAGCGCCCTGTTTTCGTTGGTGCTCTTCCGTCATCTTCCCGAGATTGATTTCGGGCTGCACGGGAACGGATTCGTCTGGCGCGGGCTCCTCCTTCTTGCGGTCCTGTTTTCGGTTTTCTGCTTCACTACCGAATTGGAACGTCTCGGCCTGGCCCTCCGAGGTCAGGAGCAAACGCCAGACAACGACGACCGTGCCCGACATTGAAACTGATTGAATTTCAATCCAACAAAGGAAAACGCCATGAAACGCATGTTCATTGCCATCGCCGCGCTCGCGGCCATCCCCACCATCGCCCATGCAGAAGATCTGATCGTCGGAAACTGGAAAACGGAGCTTGGAGACACCGCCGCGATCACGCCCTGCGGCGGCGGCTACTGCATCACCCTTAAATCCGGCAAGCATGCCGGAAAGCAGATCGGCACCTTCAGGGGCAAGGACGGCAGCTACGAAGGCAAGATCACCGATCCCGACGCCAACAAGACATACGACGGCTCTCTGACGGTATCAGCCAATGCACTGAAGCTGAAGGGTTGCGTCCTGAAGGTCGTCTGTGAATCGCAGACCTGGCCACGCCTCTGAGACCATCAGGAACCACCACGACAGGGAGATTGTGAAGATGGGCTCCATCTTGATCGGCGGGGCTGTCTTTGCGTGCCTTGTCGCCGCCACGCTGATCGGCATGGGGTTGCGTGCCCGCCTGCCGGAGCACCATCTGGACGCCGCCTCCAAAGACGTGATCCGATTGGCGACCGCTATCGTTGGAACATTGTCGGCGCTCGCGCTCGGCCTCCTCATCGCTTCTGCGAAGACCGATTTTGACAGTGCGGACGCTGAACTTCGAAGCTCGGTCGCCCGTGTCGTTCTGCTCGACCGCATCCTGGCCCAGTACGGCGAGGAGACCTCGGATGCGCGCGGTCGTTTGCATGAGCTCATCGAGACCAGGCTGAAAAGCAGTTGGAGCGGCAGGAATGAGGGCCAGGCGCCTGTCGATCCATATGACGTATCGCAGACTGTCGAGCCGGTGCAGGTCGCAATCCGGGCATTGACACCAGCGAACGAGGCTCATCGCACACTTCAGTCCCGCGCCTTGGTGGTCAGCGGCGAAATCGCGGAAGCGCACTGGATGACCGTGGAGACCGGCACGGAAGGACTCCCAACCGCGTTTCTTGTGATCTTAGTGTTCTGGCTGGCGTGGTTGTTCGCGACGTTCGGGCTTCAGGCGCCGCCGAATCTTACGGTTGTCTGCATCATCCTTGTATGTGCGGTCTCTGTTGCGGGAGCGGTATTTCTGATCGTGGACATGGCGCATCCGTACATCGGTGCCGTTCATGTCTCGGACGAGCCGCTGAGATCCGCCCTCGACCATATTGGCAAGCAGTGAAGGCGATTGGATTGGACGTTGTTCTGATCCGCGGTACGCCATCTTCTGTGCAGCCCACGGTGCAATGGCTCCGTGGCAAGACGTCCTTAGGCGTCGTCGGTCAAAACCCCTGAAATGCCTGCCGAAGTTCCACCCACAGGGGACCGCCGTGCCGTTCAAGCGAAGGCTGGGAACCTTGCATTAAGACGCATTCGCCACACACGCTAGGGCGCAAGGCATTACCGTCCAACCTCCTATTTGCGCTGGCGCTCGTCCACATCTGGCTATAGAGCGCGCCCCTAAGATATCGACGGCTGCCGCATTTGTTCCGCGCATGATCGCCTGCGCCGACGGATAGGTTCTGAAGGCGTCCCAGAAGGGCAGCGCTCCGGGAAGCAGCAGGAAGCCCGTAAAGAAAAATGAAGACAAGCTCGATCGTCGCGCCGACGATGCCGTTTGGCTCTTGGCTGGAGACGAAACCGAGATATGCGGCGGAGGAGAACACCGGACCGGGAACGGCCTGTGTTGACGGTGACGCGCGAAACGCCGAGCACGCCCGCGAACACCTCCGCGCTCAGCATATCGTCCTCAGCGAGAATCTCCGCCACGCGACGCCGTCCGCGTTCCCGTGCGGCAGCCAATGCTGCCTGAAGCTCGTCATCCGGCTCTGGCGCCTTTTCTACCGGAAACGTATTCTGATGAAGCAGCGGCCCTTTCAACGACTGAAATCGTCTGTGCTCGGGCCAGCGGATCCACCACCACGCGGAAACTGACCTGATGGCCGCCGGCCGCCTGGCTCGCTTAACCGCCCTTGCGTGCTGCCTGATCAGCTGCCAGCGCCTTTAGGCTCTGATGTTGCTGATCCGTTATGTCGATCGTCAATCGGCTCATCGGGCTACTCCGTCAACTGAGAAAACCCACATCGCACAATGCCTCTGGGGAATTCAGCAACTGCATTCCCGATCATTTCCACTCATCACGCATCGCTTCGGTGGTGGTGGGGACGTCGATCTTCACGATCACTTTTCTAGCCCGCACACGTGCCAAGGATCGGCGTCATCAGCTTCACATGTGTATCGATCCGCTCAAGCACTTTTGTCGGAACGACGTCACGCTCCGGCAGCGACCACCAAAACTGATTTACGCGCTCAACGGTCCCGGTCACTGCTTTAAGGACAGCAGCTTCCGGCAGACGTGCACGATTGGCGAAGGCCTTCCATCGCTGCGCGTTCATTGCTTTGAAGGAACGCTCGCCGGCAAGCGACAGCGCCATGGCATCGGCGGGAATATAGGGAACGGTCGAGAGTATGTCGTAGACGGGTGCGAGCGCTGGTTTGTCGCCCGCGCCACGATAGATCAGCGACCAATTCTTGAGGTGCATGTCGCCATTGCCGGTAATGGTAGCCAACGCCAACCGGCAGACGAATTCAAGCGCGGCAGCCAACGAGATGGCAACGCTCAGGGCTGCGGCAATATCGTGATAGGCAGCACCTTCATACTTGCGCGAAGGATAGATGCCGAACACCTGGGCGAAATCCTCGATGTGGATCCGCTCGCCGCCGGCGCCTCTATCGAAGCGTTTGACGAGCAGGGCTTTTCCATCAGTCAGCGTATTGAATTCCTCCGGGATTCCCTCGAATTCCGATTGCTCGACGAGCTCACGCTCCGGCACGTCCATGCCGATCGCTTCGGCCAAAGCGAGATTGGCATATTCGTTTTCCGAGACGCCGGGAAACAATGTCGATGGAAACTTGGCGATATACGAGCCTTGCTCATCCCCGAGTGGTATGGTCAGACTACCACCTTTGCCCGTGTTCTTGATGACGGAAAGCTTCATCTGCACACCCGCAAGCGAAAACCTGGCCTTCGGCTTCAAAGTTGGCAGCTCGCCCACACGAACATGCGTCCCTTCGCTGGCCATGACGCGCACGGCCCCCGGCAGATCCGACCCGAGTGCGACCAGCAGATCGAAATCGTTTCCAGCGCGAACACTGCCTGCGTGGTGCTTCTCCATCGCTTCGCGCAGCTTGTCCTCGGGAAGGAGGTTGGCAAAAAACGCCGGCAGAGCCCTGGCAACAGGTTTGGGATCCTTGCGCAGCCCTCCCGTGGCCGCGCGGAAAGACAGACTGAGCACAGGCAAGCCACCGGTCGCGCGATAGGTATCCTCGAAGCTGAACGCGTTGAAATCGCCTGGTGTCCTGACAATCGTGCCGACCTTCAGATCGTTCAGAAGCACCTCAAGTGATGAGATGGATATGGGATCAAGATATGCCTCAGGCATAGGCATCACCTTCCGGGAGGGACACGAAGGCAGGTAAGTCGTCGTCGTCATCATGCGGCTGCAGCAGAGCATTGATCGCTGGAACCATGGCCTGCGGAATGAGCATCATTTCGAGGCCGAGCGCGCGAGCAATGTTGACCAGGGTCGTCGTGCGGGCGGCTGCGCTCCCTGCCTCGATCTCGCGATACCGGGGACGCGATATGCCTGCCATGTTGGCAACCTGCTCTTGAGTTAGCCCCAGGCCTTTACGCGCCACCTTCAACAGCCGCCCAATTTCCAGCAAGGCCTCTGACTCAGGCCCCATTTTGATATCCTAGCATATCATTCTCCTCAAGATGATATGTCTGCATATCAAAATTTACACAAATGGTCAAGAAAATGATACGCAAGAGGATCATAGTGGCAAGAATGATCCGTTTGCAGTTCATCCTGATCGCTGACGATCCGGCGATTGCGAGCACCGCGGCTGAAACATCTCTCTTCGATACATATTCTATCTAAGGCAGCCTCCTATTCCCGCTCTCCCTTGGGGACGGTTCGCTGCAGGTCAGCGTCCAAGGTCGCCCGCGGCGGCGATGATCTCCGCCGCGGTCGGGAAGATGGCGAGGCTGTTCGGTCCGTCGAGCGACTCAATTTGTGCCCAGCTGATGGTGCCGTTCGCATCGACCAGGAAATGCCCGACGAGCTGGCTAGCGTGGTTCGCGAAGATCGCATTATCGGCTTCATCAAGCTCGAAGCGGTCCTTGGCGTTGAGCACCGTGTTGGCTTCCATCGGGTGTAGCGGTTCCGGCAACTCGCCCGTGGGGTTGATGCGTGCCGCCTGGAACTGCGCCATCGTCGCGCTATAAGGCCATTCGGGCTGTTCGCTGCTCTGATCGGGCAGGAACTCAGCATGCGGCACACCGTAGGCCCGATGCGTGTGGCAGTCCGGATCGCATAGGAGCGTTACTGGCGTCGGACGGTGGCGGAAATACAGGCGGGCGCGTTCCACCGGCGTGTTGATAACGGCCACCGTCTCCACCCCGGCGGCGCGCAGGGTGGGCTGTACGCCGGCAAGCTATTCTACCTGACGCCGGCAGAACGGGCAGTGCAGCCCGCGAAAGAAGCCGATCAAGAATGGGCGACCGCGCAAGTCGGCGAAAGAGACCGTTCCGTCAAAGTTGGCCGTGGCCGGTGCGAACGCGGGGGCGGTTTCTCCAGGTTGCAGCGGGCGCTTTTGGTCTCCCATGGAATAATTGCCTTCTCGTATCGTCTAAGGTGAAACGACTGAAATTTAACTATATCACTTGCCACAAGAAGGCCCATCGCTCGATGTAGAGAACGCCGAGAGTGGCTAGGCACGCTGTTCACCGCGCCGAGCGGCGTCACCAGGCCGAGCCGATGCGCACAATCCAAAGCACGCATGTTCGCGCAATGTCGGACGATCCAGACTCGGAATATTACCCGATTGCCGATTCCACCATCATCCGCGCCCATCAGCACGCCGCCGGCGCAAAAAGGCTGAAGATCAGGCCCTTGGCCGTTCGCACGGAGGACCCGGGTACCAAGATCCACATGGCAGTGCGTGGTCTTGACTGCCCGGTCCGTTTCACACTCACCGCAGGACAGAAGGGCGATGACCGCAAGCTGATGCCCTGATCGACGGCCTGCCGCCGACAGTTCCGGCGCGTCGCAACCGGCTTCGAGAAACGAAAACTACCTCGCTACCCGTTGCGGACGCCTTCAACGGCTTGCCAACGATGCCGTTGGCAAGCCTTCGGTGGGTCAATAATCGACAGGGTCCCTGATAATGGGGCAGGTCATGCAATGGCCGCCGCCCCGTCCGCGCCCAAGCTCGGCGCCAGTAATGGTGATGACCTCGATACCTTCCTTGCGCAAGAGCGTGTTCGTATAGGTGTTGCGGTCATAGGCATAGACGACGCCCGGCGCGGCGCAAACGAGATTGGCGCCGCTGTCCCACTGGGTGCGTTCGCGGACATAGTCGTTGCCGCCGGTTTCGACGACCCGAAGCTTTTTAAGTCCCAGAGCGTCACGGACCGTCTCGACAAAGCTGCCCTTGTCCTTGTGCAGTTCGACACCCCCCTTGCCGTTCGGCCGGTAGGAAAAGGCATCGATGCCATCGACAATATCCGGATAGAGCAGCACGCAATCTCTGTCCGCAAAGGTAAACACCGTGTCGAGATGCATGGCGGCGCGCAGCTTCGGCATGGCCGCGACAATCACGCGCTCGGCTGCCCCCTTCTCGAACAGCGCCGCTGCGACCTGGCTGATGGCCTGACGCGACGTGCGCTCGCTCATGCCGATCAGCACATTGCCTTTGCCAATCGGCATAACATCGCCACCCTCGAGCGTGGCAAGGCCCCAGTCCTTGGTCGGATCGCCCCACCAGATGTTGACCTTGCCAGCGAAATCCGGGTGGAACTTGTAGATTGCGGTGGTGAGGATGGTTTCTTCGTGGCGCGCGGGCCAGTAGAGCGCGTTCAGCGTAACACCGCCATAGATCCAGCAGGTCGTGTCACGGGTGTAGAGCGTGTTCGGGAGTGGCGGCAGCAGGTATTCGTTGACGCCGGCTGCATCGCGAATGAGAGATAGCTGCTCGCCTCCGATTTCCTCCGGGAACTCGTAGGTCGACAGACCGCCGATCAGCGTTTCGGCGAGATCACGGTCAGACAGGCCTTCGAGATAGGAGCGCACCTCGTCGATGAGCCCGAGGCCGATCTGGTTGGGGACGACCTGATGGTCGAGGATCCACTTCTTGGCTTCGGGCACGGCGACCGTCTGTGCCAGGAGATTGTGCATCTCCACGACGTCGATGCCGCGGTCGCGCATCTTGGTCATGAAGTCGAAGTGGTCTCGCTTGGCATTGTCGACCCACAGGACATCATCAAACAGAAGCGCATCGCAATTGGTCGGTGTCAGCCGCTGGTGGGCACGCCCGGGAGCGCACACCAGCACCTTGCGCAACTGCCCAACTTCGGAATGGACGCCAAGTGCCTGAGGGGTGGAAGTTGCAGAAGACATGCGTTTCCTCCTTTTCAGATTGTCAGGTATCCCGTGGCCAAAGCAATGATCGCGACAATGCAGCCTGTAACGGCGGCGGCGAAGATTACCCAGTCTGCGGCTGTGTTGAAGATCTGCTTGCCCTGCTCGCGCCGCGCCCAGAAGTAGAGAACTGTTCCCGGTGCATAAAGAAGGGCCGATAGCAGGACGAATTTCATGCCGCCGGCGACGATCATGAAGATCGTGTAGATGGCGGCAATGCTCGCGATGGTCAGATCCCGGTTGCGTTCCTGCGGTCTGAGGTCATAGGTCAGTCGCCGCTTTGCCAACAGGAAGCCGAATGCAGCGACAAAAAGATACGGGATGAGCGACATGGCGCTGGTGAGGTTCAGCATCAGCGCGAAGGCATCTCTGGACCAGTAGGTACTGATGACGAAGAGCTGGACGATGCCATTTGTCAGCCAAAGGGCAGCCGCTGGAACCCTGTTTTCATTTTCCGTGCCAAACAGTCGGGGCATGTCATTCGTGCGTGCGGCAATATAGAGCACCTCGGCACACACCAGTGACCAGGCGAGATAAGCGCCCAGCACCGAAACGATGACGCCGATGCTGATGAACACCGCGCCCCAGGGGCCAACGACGGCTGCAAGCACGCCCGCCATCGAAGGTTGGCTCATGGCGGCGATTTCAGGACGCTGAAGGACGGCATATGGCAAGAGCGTGACGAGGACCATCAACGCGCTGACGCCGATGAAACCCATGATCGTGGCGGTGCCGACGTCAGTGCGCGTGCGTGCGTAGCGCGAATAGTTGCTGGCCCCCTCGATCCCGATGAAGACGAACACGGTCGCCAGCATCGTGGCCCGCACCTGCTCGAGCAGCGAGGCTTCGGGCATGCCTTCGCCACCCCAGAAGTTCAGCCGGAACAGGTCAAGCTTGAAAAAAACGAAGAGGATGATGATGAAGGCGATGATCGGCACGACTTTTGCGACTGTCACAACCGTGTTGATGAGGGCCGCCTGCTGAATGCCCTTCAGGATCATGAAGTGAAACAGCCAGATCCCAATCGATGCGACGACGATCGCAACCACCGTGTTGCCGTCGCCGAAGACCGGAAAGAAGCCACCGAGCGTTGATTTGATCAGGACCCAGTAGGAAACGTTGCCGATGCAACTGCCGATCCAGTAGCCGAAGGCCGACAGGAAGCCTGGATAGTCGCCAAAGCCTTCCTTGGCGTAGGCATAAACACCGGCATCAAGGTCGGGCTTGCGTTCGGCAAGTGCCTGGAAAACACGCGCCAGCATGTACATGCCACCGCCGGCGACGCACCAGGCAATGATCGCGCCGAAAGGACCGGTTGCGATACCAAAAGTACGCGGTAGAGAGAAAATTCCGGCTCCGACCATGGAGCCGACCACCATTGCGGTCAGAGAAAACAGTGAGAACTTCTGCTGCGAGTCTGCCATTTGAGAAAACCTCTCAGTTCAAGCATTATCTCTGTTCAGCTGTCAGTTTGATGTAAGGCTTTTGCATTCTGGCAGGGCGTGGTTTTGCCCCTATGAGTTGTCTGACGCTATATGCTAATTCTCCCGTTTGCAATTTCGAATATAGTCACAGCTGCACTTAGAAATAGCAGGCCGAAAGCGGCCTTTTCCCAATGGTTAAAGACACGCTCGCCCTGCTCCCGTCTCGCCAGGGAAAAAAGAACCGTACCGGGACAATAAAGAAGAGTGGTGAGAAGCAGATGCTTTGCGCCAGCTGCATATATCAGGCCACTCGTGTAGATCAGCGCCAGCAGAGATTGCATAAATTCTGCGTGACCGGGAAATTGCCTTGTTGCCCTCCGGCTCCAGGAGAGTTTGACGCCATAGGCTGCAACAAAAAAATAGGGGATCAAGATCATTGAGCTTGTCATCGCCACCGCCAATGTGAAGGCGTACTGGGTGAAAAGCGTAAGGATCAGAAATAGCTGAACCAGGATATTTGTCAGCCACAGCGCATTGGCGGGCACGCCCTTGCTGTTTTCCCTCGATAAAAACCGGGGCATCGTTTCGTATTTCGACGCCGAGTATAAGATCTCTGCGGCAAGCAGGACCCAGGCGAGATAGGCACCGGCGACGGAGATGATCAATCCGACGCTGACGAAGACGGCACCCCACGGGCCCACGGCCGCTGCAAGGACACCTGCCATGGAGGGATTGCGAAGTTGGCCAAGCTCACCGGGTGAAAGTATGCCATATGACAATAGTGTCACGGCTAGCATCAAGCCGAGGACGATCAGAAATCCGCCTACCGTGGCGATCCCGACGTCTGACCTCTTCATTGCATATCGCGAATAGACACTTGCACCCTCGATGCCAACGAAGACGAATACTGTAACCAGCATCGTACTGCGCACCTGATTGGCGATGGCGGTGACGGTGCGATCTCCCTCTCCCCAGAAGCCGCCGCTGAAGGCCTCCCACTTGAAGGCAAGCAGCACCAGTATGATGAAAACCATGATTGGAATGAGCTTTGCGGCTGTAACGACTGCATTTAAAGCCGCGGCCTGGCGGATGCCTTGAAGGATAAGCCAGTGCATCGCCCAAAGCAGGCACGAAGAGGTCGCAACCGCAACGACCGTATTTCCATCTCCGAAGATTGGAAAGAACAGGCCGAGGGTCGATTTTATGAGAACAAAATACGATACGTTGCCCAATAGAGCAGCACTCCAGTAACCGAGCGCCGATAAGAAGCCTGCATAGTTGCCAAATCCCTCCTTGGCGTAGGCATATATGCCCGCGTCAAGGTCAGGTCGCCGCTCCGAAAGGGTCTGGAACACAAAAGCGACCATCAGCATCCCGACACCGGCAATCGTCCAAGCAATCACCGCGCCCAGCGGCCCTGTCGCCCTGCCGAAGGCTTGAGGCAGCGAGAAAATTCCCGCGCCGACCATGGAACCAACCACGATTCCCATCAGTGTCCAGGCCGAAAACTTGGTCTGAGGAGAAGAACTGGGCATCGTTGCTCCTTGAACTGGCTTTCGCCGCGCCTGACGAATGAAGCTTGGCTTGGCATTCGCAATCTTGTTTCTTGAGCCCGAACGGCCGCGTCTTGGGGCCTCGCCCGGGGTCCGGATCAGGACATTAAGACGTGGAATTGGCGCCAAACAAAGCACCGACAAGAAGACCTCCAGACACCGACACGCCATCGCCCGGCTGTGAGCCGCGCCGGCTCCGCTTGCGGCAGCCAGAGGCACCATTGCGGGCCTGATTGCCGTTGGCGAAGCCAATTTATTCATTCGCTGCGGAACCATGCCCTGAGGCTCTATTTCTGCGTGTATGAAATATTGTGCGGTGCCTTAAAAAATCAAATGCCTTGTCAGACTGTTCAAATCCGACATCAGGCCTGACGGCACCATGCGTTCCAATCAGCAGCCGGCGGCCTGGCCTTCTTCACTGCCGCCCAAGCATGACCAGCCTCGGTCGGGATATTCTGAACGAGGATGGCACCCGAGGCGGAATGGACAGCAATGGCGAGATGATGGTACTGATTGGCTCGCGCCAAACGTGATTTCGTTTTCTGAAACTGACCTGCGAGAAAGCCGCCTTCCGGGGACGAGACGAAATGATCGCTGTGTTATTGAGTTTGCGTTACGTGATGGCGCTGGCATCTGTCGGTGTCATCGCCGCGTCTTTCTTGATGTTCTGGGAAGGCCTCCTGACAATCTGGGATGCGTTCGCATACATCCGCACTGATCCGGATCAAGCCGTCGTGACTGCGGTCCTGCAGGGTACGGACAAGCTGTTGTTCGGTATCGTCCTGGTGATCTTCGGCTGCGCGATTACCGTAGGATTCGTCATCAGCCCGTCTTCGCGCAAACAATTGCCGGAATGGATGGTGATTGAAGACATCGCCGAGCTCAAGAATCTCTTTTTTCAGATGATCATTCTCTATCTCGTCGTCCATTTCGTGACATTGGTTGCCGAGACCGCCGATGCGATGCCCCAATGGAATGCGCTGGTCTTGCCTGTCGCTATCGTCTTGTTGGCCGCAGCAATGAAAATAATCGCATCGGTTTCCTCGCACCCGCGGCCGGCTGAGATCAAGACAGACGCAGCAAGTGGCGATGTCACATCAGGCGCTTAGGCCCGCCTTGCAGTCATTCCACCTGGCACCCCGGATAACGGACCTCACCGAGCCTCTTGGCGTCTCGATCGAGGCCCTCGCCTCTCCTGCTGCATCCTGTTAAAATCCGCAGCAAGCGCGACCTCGACGAAACGGATGGCGAAGGAAAGGCGGGGCGACCACAAACGGCCGCCCCTCCCTCTCAGGCATGTGCAGGCGCAGGTGCCGCTTGCCGCTTTTCGGCCTCGGCATCTCTCGGTATCCGGAACCAGGCGACGTAAAGGGCGGGGAGAAAGAGAAGCGTCAGAACCGTGCCGACAACAATGCCTCCCATCATCGCGTAGGCCATGGGCCCCCAGAAGATCTCGCGCGAGATCGGGATGAGCGCCAGCGTTGCGGCAGCCGCCGTCAGCATGATTGGGCGCATTCGATGCTCGGTCGCTTCGATGACGGCTTGCCATGGTGGCACGCCCTCGCTTCGAAGATGTTCTATCTGGACGACAAGGATGACCGAGTTGCGGATCAGGATGCCGATCAGCGCGAGCACCCCCAGTATGGCGACGAACCCCAATGGGGCATTGCTGAGCAACAGGGCGGCAACCACGCCGATCAGCGCCAGAGGTGCAACGGCAAAGACCAGGAAGAGCCTGCTGAAGCTTTGCAGCTGGATCATCAGGATCGTCGCCATGACGAACAGCATCAGCGGTGCGACGGCAGCGATCGGCCCCTGCGCCTTTGCGCTTTCCTCGACCGCGCCGCCGGTGGCGATGTGGTAGCCGGCCGGAAGCGTCTTTGTGAACGCGTCGACCTTCGGCTGCAATTCCGTGACGATGGTCGCCGGCTGTGTCGGTCCGACAACGGCAGCCTTGATGGTGATGGTCGGCGTGCGGGTTCGCCGCCAGATCGTCGGCTGCTCCAGCTCGTAGCGGAAGTTGGCAACCGCCGAGAGTGGCACGGAGTTGCCGTTTGAACCGGCCAACTGAAGGTTTTGCAGCGTCTCGATCGACCCCCGCTCCGAGGCCTGGGCACGACCGACAACATCGACGAGATAGATGTCGTCCCTGATCTTGGTGGCCGCGGTCCCCTCCACGATGCCGCTAAGCGCGGTCGCAATGTCCTGTGAGGAGACACCCAGTTGCCGCGCCTTGTCCTGAAGGACATCGACCTTTACGACGCGCGACGGTTCGTTCCAGTCGAATGTCATGTTGGAGAGCAAGGGGTGCTGGCCGACAATGCCGGCAAGTTGCTGGGCAATGTCGCGGACCTTCTGGATATCCGGTCCGCTGATGCGGTATTGCACCGGCTTGCCAACAGGAGGGCCGATGTCGAGAAGCTTTACGAATGCATCGGTTCCGGGAAAGGTTTTCGTCAGGTAGTCCTGCAGTTCGGCCTTGACCTTGTCGCGAACATCAAGCCCCTTGGTGACAATAACGGTTTGACCGACCGAGACGTCGGGGGTTTGAACATCGAACGACAGGATGAAGCGGGGAGCACCTTGTCCGACATAGGTCGTCCAGTGCTCGATGTCCTTGTTGTTGGCAAGCATCTCCTGTTCGAACCTGGCCATCTGCTTGTTCGTCTCCGAGATCGAGCTGTTATGCGGCAAGTTCCAGTCGACGATGAGTTCCGGTCTGTCGGAGGAAGGGAAGAACTGCTGTTGCACCAGGCTCATTGCGCCGATGGAAAGGGCAAATGCCGCCACAGTCGCGCCAATCGTAACCCAGCGCCAGCGCATGGCCACGCTAAGGAGCCATGTGAAGGCTCTTGCGAAGCGGCCCTTCTGATCATGATGGGACTTCATCGTCTTCGGGAGGATCGTTACGCCCAAAAGCGGTGTGAACAAAACCGCGACAATCCATGAAACCAGAAGCGAGACTGCAATCACCACAAAAAGGGTGAAGGTAAATTCGCCGGCCGCGCTGCTGTTCAGCCCAACCGGGATGAAGCCTGCCACCGTCACGAGCGTGCCCGTCAGCATCGGGAAGGCTGTCGAGGTGTAGACGTATGTTGCCGCCTTTTTGAGGTCGTCGCCCGCCTCCAGGCGGGCCACCATCATTTCAACGGCAATCATCGCGTCATCGACCAGAAGGCCAAGGGCGATGATCAGCGCGCCAAGAGAAATACGCTGCATCGAAATGCCTGAATAGGCCATGACGAGGAAGGTGATCGCCAGCACGAGCGGGATGGAGATGGCAACGACAAGCCCTGCGCGCGCGCCGAGACTGATGAAACTGATCGCCAGCACGATGATGATTGCCTCAAACAGCGCGCGCGTGAAGCCCGATACCGCCTCGTCGACGACGGCGGGCTGGTCGGAGACGCGCTTGACGTCGACGCCAACAGGCAGATCGGCAACGACCCTGTCTATCTCCTGATCCAGCGCCTTGCCAAATTCGAGGAGATTTGCGCCGACCTTCATGCCGATGGCAAGACCAATCGCCGGCTGGCCATTGTATCGGAACAGCGACGAGGGCGGATCGACATAACCGCGCTTGATCGTGGCGACATCGGTCAGCGGAAAGAAGCGGTCGTTGACACGCAGGTTGATCGATTTCAGACTTTCCTCCGATGTGAACTGGCCGCTCACCCGCAAGGCAATACGCTCGGGCCCGGCGTCGACGAAACCCGATTGTGTGACGGCATTTTGCGCCTGCAGCGTCTCGATCACGGATTGCTGGTTGATCCCAAGCGCTGCGATCTTTCGCGTCGAGAACTCCAGATAGATGGCCTCGTCCTGCGCACCGATGATGTCGACCTTGCCGACGTTTTGAACCGTCAGGACTTTTGCGCGGGCATCCTCGACGAGATCACGCAGCTGGCGTTGTGTCAGGCCGTCGCTGGTAAAGGCGTAGATATTGCCGAAGACGTCGCCGAAGCGATCGTTGAAAAATGGCCCCACGACGCCGCTCGGGAAGTCTGCCTTGATGTCGCCGATCATATTGCGGACGCGCATCCAGATGGCGTTCACATCCTTAGCCTTGGTGGTCGGCAGAAGCTCTACGAAAATCGTCGTTTGCCCGGCGACCGTCTGGCTCTTCGTGTAGTCGAGGAATTCCAGCTCCTCGAGCTTCTTTTCGATGCGGTCAGTGACTTGCTTGGTGACCTCTTCGGCCGATGCACCGGGCCACTTAGCCTGAATGATCATGGTCTTGATGGTGAAATTCGGATCTTCCTCGCGGCCAAGCCCGATATAGGAAATCGCGCCGGCCAGAATGAAGACGATCATGAAGTACCAGACGAGCGAACGGTGCTCGAGCGCCCAGTCGGAAAGATTGAATTTTTTCACGAGCTATTCCCTTAATCCACCCTGACGGCCTGGCCATCAACAAGCGTGTGGACCCCGGCGACGACGACGCGGTCGCCCGCATTGACGCCATTGGCGATCAGAACGGAGCCCTCTTCGACCATGAATTTGTCGATCGTGATCGCGCGAATGGAAACCTTGGCGGCGGCAGCGTCGACCACAAAGACATTCGCCTTTCCGTCCTTCATCAGGATGGACGAGGACGGCAGCTGGATCATCGGCTGAGCGGCAACGGTTGCGATTGCGGTGACGACCGAGCCCAGGCGAAATGCTGCTGGCGGATCGACGAGCGTTATCTTCGTGCGTCGCGTGCGCGTTGCAGCCTCGGCTTCCGGGGCGATCTCCCTGATGACGCCTTTCGTACGGATGGCCGGGTCCAATTGGAGAGCGACCTCGAAAGGCGATCCCACCTTGAGACCGTCGAAGCTTGCGACCGGTATGTCGATCACTGCGTCGCGCTGGTCGGGACGGGCAATCGTGGCGATGCTCTGGCCGGCAGCGACGACCTGGCCGACTTCCGCTGAGGTTGCCGTCACGACGCCATCGAATTCTGCGCGAAGCTGCGTATAGCCCAGCTGCTCCTCGGCCTTGTCAAGATTGGCCTGCGCCTTGGCAACCGCTGCACTCGCACTTCTGCGCCCGAGTTCAGCCTCCTCATAGGCCGCCTCGCTTCCCGATTTCGTTTCGGCAAGTGAGCGCTGGCGCTCTTCCGTGGATATTGCGTTTGCAAGCTGCGCCTGCGCGTTCGACAGTTCTGACTGGGCGCTCTTGACCGCAAGCTCCAGCGAAAGAGGATCTATGGCAGCAACGACATCGCCCTTCTTGATCACGTCGCCGACGCTGACCTTGCGGGCGATCACCCTTCCCAGCACGCGAAACCCAAGCTGGGTTTCGATCTTGGCGGCAACCGTGCCCGGCAGGCTGAGAGACGAGGCAGCGGTCGATTTGGCGACAACCGAAAGGACCGGGCGGGGTGGCTCCTTGCGCGCCTCATCCTGCTTCTGGCAAGACGCAAGCAGCACCGTTGCAAGGAGCAACAGGCCAGATGTCGAACGGATGCTCATTTTTCGGCTCCTTTGTCATATGAGACGACCTCGCCTGACCGTAAGAATTTGGCGCCGTCGACGACGACGATGTCGCCCTGGCTGACACCCGCTCTAACCGCAAAGCGGCCGGTCTCGTAGCCGGAGACATCGATTGGCCGCATCGACACGCTTGACGACGACGGATCGACGATCCAGACAGCCGGCTGGCCGCCCTTCGAGGCCATTGCCGACCACGGCAATTCGATTGCGTCTTCGGCGAGCGAGCGGAAGGAGCCGACGACTGGAGCGCCGAGCTGCATGTCTGCGGCACCTTCGAGACCCACCTTGACCCTGATCGTTCCGGTCGACGGCTCGATCGTCGGCGAGATTTCGCGTACCGAAGCCTCTGTCGTGCGAGATGACCCCGCAAGCAGGCTGACAGCAACTTTGCTTTCGAGCTTGCGCCCGAGGTACAGGGATTCAAAGACGTTGAAGACAGCGTCTCGCGGCCCGTCATGAGCAAGCGTGAATATCAGTTGCGCGGCTTGTGCGACCTGGCCGACCTCGGCATTTCGGGCAGTGATGACGCCGTCGGCATCGGCGCGTAATTCTGTATAGGAGAGCGCGTCTTGCGCCGTATCGAGCTGGGCCTCAGCCGATTTCAGGCTTCCTTGGGCTGTCAACAGCGCTTCCTGCGCCTGATCGAGTGCAGCCCGCGTCGTAACCTGCGTCCGGAAGAGGTTTTGCTGTCGCTCGAAGGCCAGCTTTGCCTGCGTTTGCTGGGCAAGCGCCGACTGGAGGCTGGCCTTGGCGACGTCGAGATCTGCCCGCTGCTCTTCGGCATCCATGCGCGCAAGCACCTGCCCCGCCTTTACGGGCAACCCGACATCGACAAGGCGCTCGACGATGCGTCCACTGACCCTGAAGGAAAGGTCGCTCTCGACGCGTGCCCTCACTTCTCCGGTGATGGCGCTGGTGTCGACGACAGGCAGAGCCTTCACCACGACGGTCTCCACCCTTTTCGGCTTTGCCTCACCTGCGGCCTGCTTTTCGCATGAGGCAAGCGCTGTCACGCTGACACAAAGCCAGACGGCAACAAGGATAGTTCTCATGAATTGATCCCTTGAATCGGTTTGCAGCGTGGATATTATTGACTTACCCGTTAGTCAATAGAAATGTCTTGACGCGACGTCGTCAATCACGCTCAAGGTGGGACATGCCCGATATGAAAAAGCTGACCCGTGCGGAGCAGAAGGCCCGCCGCCCGACACAGATCCTGGATGCGGCCTTTGAAGAGTTCATAGAGCGCGGCTACGTCGCGACCCGATTGGAGGACATCGCAACGAGGGTCGGGGTGACGAAAGGGACGATCTACGTCTATTTCGAAACCAAGGAGCAGCTTTTTGAAGCGATGATCAGGCACATTTCAGTGCCGTTCGAAGATCTCCTGGCGAGCGCACAGGAACTTAAGGGGACGGCCGCCGGGCGGCTCGAGAGACTTTTGGAACTGGTCTACAACCGGATTGTCGAGGATCGCCAATTGCGCGAACTCATGAAGTTCGTCATCGCGGAAGGATCGCGGTTTCCCCAAATCGTCGACCGGCACCACGAGGCGTTCATCGACCCTCTCGACAGCTACGTTCAATCGCTTCTCGACGAGGGCGTGGAACATGGCGAGTTCCGAGCGATGCCGGCGGCGTTCGCCGATGCCGTCGTTGCACCTGCAATCGCCTTTCTGGTCTTCAAGCTTATCTTTGACGAGCGAAGAACCCTGGACAAGGCCACGTACCTGAAAGCCCATGTCGATCTGGTTTTGAACGGCTTGTTGGTCCAGGTCGCCTGAGCGTGTGGGCGCTGCCCAGCCGTTCGTTCGAATGAAACGAACGGTTCAAACTCTACCAGTGGACGGCATGAAAGTGCCCTCCTGTTGTCACGTCTGAAGCACTTGTCGATGAGGAATCTCACCTGGCAGGCCAAGAGACGCTCTGTCGAATTCCGTGTCCGATCCTCACGGTGCTCGCGCATTTCGTCCGCCGGCAAGGATCCCCTCCGGATCAGGACTTCCACGGCGACCGTCGGCTTGCCAGGGGCTTTCGCTGTCTGAAGCCTGCGGTGACCCCGCAGGCGAGCCGGTGGTTTAATCGGATGCCAGAGCGCACGAAGAGAGCGGAACGATGAGGCGAGTTCCGGATCGCGAGACGAGGAACTCGGCCTCAATACCGTAAACGGATCGCAGCGTTTGCGGCGTGACGGCTGCGTCGAACGCACCTGACCCGGCGACCCTGCCGGAATGGAGCAAGAGCACCGTGTCGCTATAGCGGGCCGCCAGGTTGAGATCGTGGATGGCGATCAGGACGAGCGCCCCGGTTCTTGCGACGTAGTCCCGAAGCAGGCGCAATACGTGCATCTGATGGCGGATGTCGAGCGCGCTCGTCGCCTCATCGAGCAGGAGCAGTTTCGGCTCCCGCAAAAGCCGCTGCGCCAGAAGAACGAGTTGTTGCTGGCCGCCGGAGAGCGTCAGCATACGGCGTCCGGCGAGATCAGCGATTCCGAACGATTGGAGGATTGCCGCGGCAAAATTCAGCGCATCTTCGTCAATCTGCCAGCCAAGCCGCTCATGGCGCCCCAGAAGGACGACCTCGAGCGCGGTCAACTCTGCGCGAACGGCGCATTGTTGCGGCATCAAGCCGACCTCGCGGATGTCGAGGCGGTCGCCGCCCCATGTGATGGTTCCGCTGTGCGGCACAAGTCCGGCAATGGCATTCAGGAGCGTCGACTTGCCTGTGCCGTTCGGCCCGACGAGACCGACGATCTGGCCAGCGGCGACCGAGGCGGTGATGCCGGAGAGGACCGTTGCCCGTCCGCGCTGCACGCCGACGTTTTCCAGGAGAAGGTGCTTCCTCATGCCACGCCTCCCCTTCCGCGGCTCGCGATGACCGCAAACAGCATCGGCACCCCGGCAACAGCCGTGATGATACCGACCGGAATGACTGCGGCTGGCGAGATGATCTTGCCGAAGACGGAGGCGCCGACAAGGATGATCGCACCTATGATGGCCGCAAGCGGCAGGGAAAACCGGTGATCTTCGCCGACGAGCGTGCGGGCGACATGCGGGGCGATCAGCCCGACGAAGCCGATGGTGCCGACGAAGGAAACCGCTGCTGCCGTCAGCAAGGCGACGACCAGGAAGGTCTGCCTGCGCACTGCCTCGACCGACAGGCCGAGGCTCCTGGCGTTGGCGTCGCCGAGCCGCAACGTCGTTAGGGCCCAGGTCGTACGAATGACGAAAGGGACGCAGGCAAGGAGGATCAGGCCGCACACGGTCACGCTGGTCCATGTGGCCTTCAGCAGGCTGCCGAATAGCCAGAAGACGATCTGCTGCAAGACCTCGGGCGACGCCAAAAACTGCAGGAGCGACTGCATAGACTGGAAGAAGAACAGCACCGCGATGCCGGCGAGCACGAGGATTTCCGGCGTGGCGCCGCTGAGACGCGCGATCAGGTAGACAAGGCCGCAGGCGATGAGCGTCATGGCAAAGGCGGCCGCCGGGACGACGAGGTATGGCGGCACGGGGATCAACTGTGCGAACATGATCGCCAACGCCGCTCCGAAACCAGCCGCAGCCGAGAAGCCGAGCGTAAAGGGGCTGGCAAGGGGATTGGAGAGGATCGTCTGCATCTGCAGGCCCGCGAGCCCGAGGCAGGCACCGACGAGCACCCCCATGATGGTCTGCGGCATGCGCAGGTGCCAAAGGATCGTTGCAATCGTCCGGTCGGCCCCGTTCGGCCCGGCTTGAAGTCCATGCCAGACCTCCGAAAGCGGCAGGCCCGATGGACCGGTCGTCAGGTCCAGGACCATGAAAGCGCAAAGGCAGACCATGGCAACGAGAAGGCAAACGCTGCGCCGGGCCGATGCGCGGCGATAGGTGGCGCGCATCGCATCAATGTCGTCGATCGCGATCGTCATTTGCCGCTCGCTTCGTAGGGCAGCACGAACACGCCGTCCGCCTTGATCGGTAGCCAGGTCTCGTAATAGCGGCGAATGTTCTCGGCCGGATCGACATCCTTGAAGGCATCGGGGTAGAGCTGCTTGGAGATATATTGCGCGTAGACGTAGTCCGAGAGCGTGCGCGCCCCGCCGTGGTAGATGGCATGCACTCCGCCGTTCCTGACGGCAGGAAGATCGCTCCAGCCGGGACGGGTCAGATAGGCGCCCATGCGTTCCCTCGCCAAAGCCGGGTCCGCCGCAAAACCGACACTCACGGCTTGCGGTTTGTTCAGCCATTCAGAGCCCGCCAGGAAGATCAGATCGGGCTTCTGGGACAGTACGTATTCCGGGCTGAGCGGCCCCCAATTGCCGATCTGCCCCTTGGCGATGTTGATGCCGCCGAGTTTGTCCACCAGTGCGCCCCACATGCTGTCCCCATAGGAATTTCCGACTTCCATCGGTCCCTTTTGCGCCAGTTCGATGTAGACTTTCTTGTTCGAAACGCCGGCCTTATTGATGCGGGTGTCGATGTCCTGCATCGCGGCCCTGTAGTTCTCCGCCAGCTTGTGGGCGCGATCTTCGGTGCCCATCACCTTGCCGAGCACCTCTGTCGACAGAACGTGGTTTTCAACCGTCTGGGCATTGTAGTCGAGGGTGACGATCGGAATGCCGGCCGCCTCGATCTGCCTGGCGCCGTCACCGAGCGCGTCATAGGACCAGGCCGCGAGGATCAACAGGTCGGGCTTGGCGGCAATCACCTTTTCGACCGAGAAGGTGCCGTCCTCCGTGTTGCCGACATCCGGGATCGACGCGAGCTTCGGCAGCGCCTTTTCGTAGGCGGCAAACTGGCTCGGGCGCCAGTCCTTCCAGGTGGAGAGCGACAATGCTACCACCTTGTCGATCGCGTCAGGACCGGCGACGGCGAGGTAATCCTCGTAGTAGAAGCCGAGAACGACGCGTTCTGCCGGTTTCGGCAGCGTCACTTCCCGCCCCTTGACGTCGGTCACCTTGATTTCGGCAAGAGCTTGGCCCGCCAGGGCCACGAGGGCTGCGGCGGCGCCGAGGAAAAGCTTCTTCATTCTCAGCATGGTGGGGTCTCCTGATTTCGTCTGCCGTCTGACTTGCGGCACCTTGGGACTGGCCAAAGGTTCGTCCCGCTGATGATTGGGAGGCCCGCGATGTTCGCGGGTGATGGTCGCGCAGCAGGAAACGTTCGCTCTTTTCGAGGTCGCGCCTGCGTGGAACCGCTCTGTCGGATGATCGTGGGCGCGCCGTCCCTGGATGAGCCGAAGAGGCGCAATCCAACGTTATGGCGGGTCGGCCGCAGGTCATCACCCCGATAACGCGCGAGGAATCGCGCAAAGGCCTGGAGCGGAAAGCAATCAGGCAGTCAGCAATGGAGGCGCGCGGGGACAGCCCGGATAATGATCACGGGCAGGCAGGCGAGCCGTCCGCGGTGGACGTTGGCGGGCCCCGCACGATACGGGGATCGGAAGAAGCCAGTCCGCATCTAAGTGGGCCGCCAGCAAATGCGACGACATCTGGCATCCGAGCAAGCAGCAGTCGGCTGGCTGGCCGTGGCCGCCGTCGTTATGGCCGCTATCGGAGTGCTCCGCGCTTATGCACAGCGGGTTGCCGAAAGCGTCGAGTTGCGGAAAGGCCGGCATCCGCTCGAGGACGACTGTGCCGAGAACGGATTGCAAGACGAACATCAAGGCGGCGACAAGCGCCAGTCCCCATCCGTTGCGTCGTCTCGTCACGATCCGATCTCCCCTTCCGCCTCGACAAGATGCTGTCGAGAGCGGATAACTATCTCGGACTGGTCCACGCTTCATTGCTCCATATCAACATTCCGAACGCAATCTGAGCAGGCAGGAAGTCGTGCGCTAAGGCCGGGTAGAGCGACATCGCCGTCTCTAACGGGCATGACCATTTGCAGATCAACCAGCACGCAGCCGGCGATCAACGTTCAGGGCCGAAGCGGTCGCCGCCCCTCGTTATCGTCGCTGCTCCCGGGCTCTCCCCATAAAATGGGTCCATCGCTCATAAGCTGTAGTGGCGGGCGGGCATCACAGCAGCCAGATCCATGCTCAGCAAGTAGACGCGCGCGGTCGATCACCAAGCCGCCGCTCCCCATGAAAAGGAGCGCCGAGGTGGGGATTGACCTCCCGACAAAAAGAGAACAAAATAAGAACATTCCTATGGAGGTTCTTATGACCCACACAGAACAAGTCATTGCAAATGCGCTGGCAGTCGTTGCCGCCAGCCGCGCGGAACGCGAGCGCGATGCAGAACGCCGCAAACGCGTTTTTGGCAAGATCGAGATCGGTCGGCCACTGCCTGTGCTCAAAGGTCAGCAACTGAGCCTGGATCTGCACTGATGCTCCCGATGACCAAGGAAGACGTCAATTTCGAAGTGCAAGCAGCGCTCGCCTGGCACGACGACGACGTGAATGCGACCATTGCCACACTGCTTGAGGACATCAGGCATCTGCGCCACCAACTTGCCTTGACCGAGGGCGTAATGAGCCGTGGCATGACGCGTGGATGGAAACCGGCTTTTGAACGGAAATGACCATGCGTCACCGCAGGGGCATCGACCTGGCGCCTCCTGCTGACTATGCGGTCGATCAAGATCGTGAAACGCTTGGGTCGCTGCCTGAAATGTATGTCCTGGCGGCAGCATGCCCGGCATGCCAAAAGCGCGCACCGATCGATCGCTGGGCGCTTGGCCGTCAGGTAGGCAAACGCATTACCCTTGCCAAGTTGGCCAAGAGGTTGGCATGTTCCGGATGCGGAAACCACGCCGGCAACAGGCTGCTTCTGGGCACGTTGCCGCGAGACTGATGGGGGACCAATCGTGTGCGGACGCATCTACATCAAGG
Source organism: Rhizobium sp. R693 (assembly GCF_002211315.1). NCBI lineage: Bacteria > Pseudomonadati > Pseudomonadota > Alphaproteobacteria > Hyphomicrobiales > Rhizobiaceae > Rhizobium > Rhizobium sp. R693. The sequence goes on from NZ_LOKY01000010.1 coordinate 23,818, forward strand.
CAACCCTCGAAGAGATGCTGCAGAACTTTGCTTTCGCCGCACGCGGCGACGTCGAAGCTCTGAGCAACCAGTTCCCACGATTTAATGGCGCCCCTTCCCTCTATTATCCGATCATCATCCGCGACATGGTGCGCGAGCCCGACATCATGGGTCCGCTTTTCGTCTCTGCCCGTTGGGGGCTGCAGCCAGCCTGGATGAAGCCGGGCGGCCGCCCGGCGCCAATCAATGCCCGTTGCGAAGGCATTGCCACCAACGGATTGTTCAAGTTTGCCTACCGATCACGCCGGTGCCTGGTGCCGATCAATGGCTTCTTCGAATGGAAGGACATCTACGGCACGGGCAAGAACAAGCAGCCCTATGCGATCGCCATGGCCGACGACAGCCCTTTCGCACTCGCCGGTCTATGGGAAACCTGGAAAGACACACAAACGGGCATCGACATCCGAACCTTTGCCGTCGTGACATGTCTGCCAAACGACATGATGGCGACGATCCATGACAGAATGCCGCTTGTCCTGCATCGCGAAGACTACGACCGGTGGCTGTCGCCGGAACCGGATCCAGCCGACCTGATGAAGCCCTATCCTGCCGAACTGATGAAGATGTGGCCTATAGACCGTAAGGTGGGAGCGCCACGCTATGACAGTGCTGACATCCTGGACGAGACGGCCCCCGATCCAGGACCGATCACGATCTGACGCCAGTCATCGTTGCGAGGCCAATGGGCAAAGGGCCCCTGACTGGTGGCAAGATCATTGTCACGATAAGCCGCGCGGGAGTGGAGCGGACGTCTTCCTCCAAACGTGCGGCTCATCGTTCATCGCAAAAGCCGCGGCATATCCTGCGAACATAGGCTGCCAGCACCGGATCGTCGGCAAGGTGCTGTTGAAACAACCATTCTTCCATCTGGCCCAAACGGTAGGCATTGATCACATGTTGTTGCTCCAACGTTAACGAGGGCAGATGAGACGACGCGGCCCTTTCGATCAAGGCGGGGTTGACGTCTGCAGTCTTCGTGGTTTCTTTGCCATTTTGATGAGACATCGATGTTCTCCTTCTTCTGCAAGAACTGATGCCGGAAAGATCAGTTCCCGCTAGGCGGCATCACTCCTCCAAAAGCTGAACTTGACCCCGGTCCGATGCGCGTTAAGTTGGATCTACTGTATTTCCAACGCTGACCACGGAGGTACTGGCAGTTGTTGTCGAGATGCACCGAGGAAGGCCGGGCACGAGTGTTCGTTCCGGCCTTTTTCTTGTCCGCGCGCTTCGGATTTTTATGACCGCCCGGCCCTGCGAGGTAATGTCGGCCGATATGCCGGCAATTTGTCGAATCCGCAGTGCGCATGCGGTCCATCGGCACGGCGCCTGATGAGGTTCCCGACGTTCGAAATGGACAACGGAGACGTTTCTTCCAGCGCTGCGTTACCGACGCTGGTGTACAGGCCGCGCCTCGGTTCGGACCGCAAAGGGTGCCATCAGACTGCCATCATGAGCATGACCGAGGTCAACGACCAGGCCAACCACGCTCCGAAACGAGCCTCGCGCAAATGTCTGGGACAAGCGGACTGACGCGATCGACATTCCAGCCCAAGCCTCACCACAAAGGGCGATGCCAAAGGGAACCAATCGGAAGCCTGGAAAGGCCTAATGTCCGATCCCCAGCCACCAGGCTTCCGTAGTATCCTCGGGGAGAGGACAGGAGAATATTAGCTTGTTTTGCAATGCGGGCTAGTTGGACCAAAGGCCCAACTGAGAAGCCTGACCATGGGATCGGAGCCCATCATTCATTGCAGGCGGGTTTTAGCACCCACCTCGCCTAAACGATGCTGGTTGAGAATATAGACAATCTGGTCGGCCTCCTCGCGGGTGAGATCGTCCAGGAGCAGGCCGTTCGAATGGGGCGGCCCCAAAGTATCGGTGACGCCGTAGCGTCCGGAGAATTCAGAGCTTCCCCGGACCTGAAAGCGAAGATGGGGCCCTATATTGGTCATGTCCTTTAACAAGCAAGCGGCCACATCACCTGCCCCCTATTCGTCAGGCGTTTCCGGAGTGGACTTTTCCAGCGACTGACGGATTTGATCGATCTTTCCGTCGGCATCACCAACCCCAAGGATGGCCTTGGCTTGATTAAGAACAGCGGGGCTCACCTCGCCGGACTTCGTCGCCGAGGCCAGCGCATCCTCCAAAGCCTCGTCGCCGAGAAGCGGATCATTGACCGACGGCTCTGTTCCATTGTCGATCTCATACTGGGCATAGGCCACCGCATAAGCGGCAATGGCCGTCATTCGCGGGTCTGAGGTATGCATGTAGGCCTTGTAGCTCCGCTTCAGGGAGTTCAGGCCCGCAAGCTGTGCGGAGGCATTCTTTTCCCTGGTGACCGTTCCTGCCGTACCCGTCTTTGTAGACTGGGACTTGCTGCCTGCCTCGCTGGACTTGCCCTTCACGGCACCTTGAGACTTGTTGCTGCTGTTGGCACTGCCATGGTTGTCGCTGCCGTTTCCACCACCATTGCCGCCGCCGTTACCACCACCGTTTCCGCCGCCATTTCCGTCGCTTTTTGCCATGGCGGAGATATCTGCGCCGGCAATCGTCAAGGGGCTTGCGGCAACAGCCAGGGAAAGAGCCGCCACGGACGCTAAAGTCGAAATACGCATCGCTTCCTCCAAACAGATCAAAATATCGAGCCAATCGACAACACGGCCGACGATGCTCGTCTGGGCTGATTCGGAAGTTAGACGGTGAACGCGGATCGCACATCGGGCGGAGGTCCAATACCGGTCGGACTATGGTCTTAGGGCACTTGATATCATCAACAAATGCGAAGAGCCTGAGATGGCGATCTCCCGTTGCGCGACCAATCGACTGAAAGCTGATCTTCGGGGCAATCGCGTCTTATTGGGTTGGCTCTTATGATGTTGTGGAGCCCAAAATGACGACCGGCGACGACAATCAAGATCTCGACCCAGGCTCCACGCCGCATCGATTTGGTCGAGATCATGCCATCTGGTGGGCCTTGTTTGCGATTCTGGCAATGTTGGTGGTCGGCGCTTATGCATACGGTGAGCTGCGGTCCGCAATCACCGTTCCGCCCGAACCTGCGGCTTTGACGCCCGTTGTCGACTGACGACTGGGGAAACGTGCTTTTGGCCGTTCACGGGCGTGGCAACTCCTCCAGGATGTCTTGCCGGATTGCGAATTGCAGCGCCGGCAGATCTCCTGAAATGCAATCGCGACAAGAGGATGCCGAGCCAACTGCCGCACCTCGGCCGAAGCCGAGAAAATTGTTGGCCAGCGGTGCGTCTTGCTGAAGACGTACCAGGTGTCCGGTTGCGGCAGCGCGAAGCGGCGGAAGCGCCAGGCGGCAGGTGACCCTCTTGCGATCAAGGGGCTCTTATCGATGACGGCTCGGCACAAACCTTTTGAAGAGGTCTGGCTTTCCTGTCGCGGAGCTGCCCTGGCGGTCATCGTCTCAAGCAAGGAATGCTTTCTTGCCGGCTTTGGACGTCCGCGGCATCAACCGCAAGCCGGCATCGCAACCGGGCAGCCCTGGTTGATCGATCGAGCCATCTGGAATGCAGTTTGCGAGCGTCGCCGCGGCGAAACGAGTGAGTGCTGACTATCCCAAATCTGGGGGCTGTGCTATTGTTGATTGAAATTGCGAGGTGAAGCCATGCGCCGGCTGCTTGCATCGGTAGCGTTGTTTTTCTCAGCGACGGTGGCTGCCGCGGGCGATCCCTTGTTCGATGCCATTTCAGCGGGAAACGCCGTGGCCGTGAAGCAGTATCTTGCCGCGGGTGCCGATGTCGACAGCCGCGCGAAAGACCAGGCAACGCCACTTATCAATGCCGCCCTTTCAAATCAGATCGCCATAGTTGAACTGCTGATCGGCAAGCATGCCAACGTCATGGCCCGCAACTCTGGCGGCTTCACTGCGCTTCACGCAGCCGCGTATTCGGGCAGCGTCCCCATCAGCAAGCTGCTCCTCGACCACGGAGCAATTCTCGACGATGCGTCCAACAAGGCGGGCGCCACCCCACTCATGGTTGCGGGCGAACAAAACCAGGTCGCTCTTGCCGAGTTCTTGTTGGCCAAGGGAGCCGATATCGGCCACGCTGAGGTTCATGGCTACACGCCGATCACCAGGGCCATCTGGAAAGGCAACACAGATATCGTCCGGCTATTCAAGCGGCATGGCGTCGCGTGTCCTCCGCTCAGCGTGCTCCGCGAGGAGGAATTTTACGCCAAGTGCATGGAAATTCACGACTGAACAGGAGGCGAAGATGCACTCTGCAATTGCAACGCGATGCAATGGTTGCTTTTGGGCGGCGATCGCTTTAGCCGTGGCGTCAGCGTTCGCTGGGTCGCCGGCGTTGGCCGACGACGCAGTCAACACGGGATACTTCGGCGGCGTCGCCATCATGGGATACGACACTGTCGCCTACTTCACCGAAGGCAAGGCGACAAAGGGCTCAGAAAAATACTCCTACGAATGGCTCGGCACCCCCTGGCATTTCGCCAATTCGAAGCACCGCGAGATGTTCATGAGCGAACCGCTCAAATACGCGCCTCAGTACGGCGGCTATTGCACGGGCGAGGTGAGCGACGGGTCTGTCACGGTCAACATCGACCCCGAGGCCTTCAAGATCGTCGAGGGCAAGCTTTATCTGATGTATGACAAGGCGGACGCCGAGGGGTTTGCCGCTAATCCGGCCGACACTGTGGCGAAAGCCGATGGCAAATGGCCGAAGGTCGCCGCCGATCTCGAACTGGATCAGTATCACTGACTTTGAACGCCCCCTATCTGGCAGCAGAGAAATAGAAGACCTTGGTCGAGTTCACGTAAGCGTAGGTGGTGTCCTCGCCAGTGGTTGCATGTCTGTAGACCGGACCGCAATCGGGCTGGCCAAATGCGTTTTCGCTCTGCTCGCAAAGAAGGTCGCCTTTGACGGAAACCGTCTCGGTCATCATCTGGGTTGCTGAGCGGAATGCCGCCTTGCCGTCCATCTGAACCTGCATGACCGCAGGACTTTCGGTGGGCTCGGTCTTTCCCCGCAGGACCTTGCCCATGACGGCAGCCGCGATCTCGGCAGCCTTCAGCCGATCTTGCTCATCTGCGTGGAAGCCGAACGGCCACTCTGGCAGGCCAGCCTCGCGCAGCGCCTCGAGGGTGAACGCCAAATCCTGATTGCGCAAATGGGCATTGGCGAGCCGCCACCCCGCCAGGCATTCGCGCCCAGCGCGAAGCCGTCCCACCTCTGCCACAGTCGCACGGGCGTCTTCGATACGGCCGATGCTGACATAGGCCATGGCGAGAGGAACAACGAAATCGCCATTGCCCTGGGATTCATCGCGCGCGCGTTGGAAGCTGTCTATCGCCTTTGCATAGTCGCGCTGCAGATAGTAAACCATGCCGGCCGTGTATCGGTCGATGGCCGACGGGTTTGGGTCGTACCTTAACGCCGCCTCGACAGCCGCCGCAGCGGCGGCATGATTGCCCCAGACCAGTTGAACATAGGCAACTGCCATATGGGCTTCGGCGTTGGCGGGGCCAAGCTGCACGGCCTTCTGTGCCGAGGCGATTGCCTGCTCGTAACGTCGGTCTACCGCCTGCATGATGGCAAGGACCGCGTAAGGCGAGGCAAGTTCCGGGTCGAGGGCAAGGGCACGACTTGCCTTGTCGTAGGCTCTTTTTCGCGCAAGCGCGCTCTGGAGTACGTCGTCATATGTCATGCGCCAGACAAAGGACGTCGCGTGCGCATCGGCGGCGAATGCTTCGGCAAACCCGCCATCCAGGGCCTCCGCCTTGTCAAAGAGCGCCAATGCCTCCAGCATGCGGGTGCGGCGCCCGGTACGGGCCGCCTGCTCGGCCCGCAAATAGTAGTCATATGCTTCGAGATTGGCAGTCGGAGGACGGGCGATGCGCTCGGTCTCGCTTCGTGTCAGTTTCAGTCCGAGCGCATCGGCGATCTGGCGGCCCATCTCGTCCTCTACGGCAAACACCTCTGCCGCGCCGCGGTCAAATCGATTGGCCCAAAGATGGACCCCGCTCGACGTATCGATCAGTTGCGCGTTGACGCGGATCAGATCGCCGCTGCGCTGAACGCTACCCTCAACGACGAAGCGCACGCCGAGCTCACGTCGTATCTCTTCCAGGACGTGCGGCTTGCCTTTGTAGGCGAACACGGAATTCTGGGAGATGACGTCAAGGTTCGAAAGCCTGGTGAGATCGGTAATCAGATCGTCCGTAATGCCATCGGCGAAATAATCCTGGGATTGATCTTCGCTCAAGGTGGCAAAGGGAAGTACTGCGATGGATGGGCGTTTCGCAATAGCCCATTGCCAGGCAAGGAAAGCCCCTGCGGTCGCGATCAACAGCGCTGTGAGCGCTAGCAGCATGATACCAAGCGACCTTGATCGAGGGGCTAGGACGACCTTGCCGATCTTGGCTGGATCAAGCAGAACGCGATAGACGCGAACCGGGTCGGCAATGTTCTTCAGTCGCTTCTCGCCGAGCGCTACGAAGCCAACGTCAACCTTGTGGGCGACCTGGTCGAACACGGTGCCGGATATGAAAACACCCCCAGGCTCTGCAATTGCCTGCAAACGGGCGGCTATGTTGACGCCATCGCCGTAGATGTCGTCGCCCTCGACTATGATGTCGCCAAGATTGATCCCGATGCGAAACCGGATGCGCATCTCCTTGGAAACGCCATCGTCGCGCCCGGACATTTTCCGCTGGACCACCGCAGCACATTGGACTGCATCGACGACGCTCGGAAATTCGACGAGCGCGCCATCGCCCATGAGCTTGATGATCCGGCCGTGGTATTCTTCAACGGTGGGTCCGATCAGCTCCCGGCGGCAGGCTTTCAGCCGCTCGAGTGTGCCCGCCTCGTCTACTCCCATGAGGCGGCTGTAGCCGACAACGTCAGCCGAAAGTATCGCGGTGAGACGCCTCTCCATCCTCTGCCCACCCCTCTTGATGCAGGGAGCCAGGCATCTTACCACGGGCGACGGCGCGCAGGCATCGCAACCTTGGTCTTTTACAGCTAAGTTGGAGCACAACGAAGAATGGCCGCAGCAGAGGGCTGAGCCTGCTTGATCGCCGTTCCTGTCGTGATCTGAACCGGATCAGACGCTGGAAAAGCCAGCCTCCGGTGCTCATGAAACCTGGGCGGTTTACGCAAACCCCGAGGTTCGATCACCGCCGGATGAAAGTTCAGTGGCGGGTCGGATACATTGTCGGGATCGAGCCTGATTTCCGAAGCGCCGATGATCCGATTGGATGCAGGTCATATGCGCGGTGGCGCTGATTACCCTGTGTGAACAGTGCCGTTGGCAGATCTGTTAGGGCACAGCGCTTTCTCGCGCAAGCGACACAGCGACTTCCAATCGGCGCGACCGGCGCAGCGCAGCAAGCGCACTGGTCATTGAAAGCGCGCTCTTAGTCGCAAACGTTCCTGTATCTCACCACCCGGTGGCCATAGCGGTATCCATAGTATCTCTGTGTCCAGCACCGCTGGCCATAGCGGTATCCCGGGCCGTCATCGTCGTCGTCATACGCGTAGCGTGGCGGGTAACGATAGTACCGTGGCACTGGCCGGTCATCGTAGTAGCGAGGTCCAGCGCCGTACTCAAAGTAGATCTGAGAAAATGCCGGCGACGCTGACAACACAGTCGCAAACGCCAGCGCTGCGATAGCGAGTTTTTTCATGTCTCGTTCCCATTCCGGTTTAAGCATCGTCATCTGCAAGGCCGTACCTCACACCTCGGATCTAATACGTCATTCGCCTTGCTCCTGAACATTGGACCTAAGTCCGATCAATCAGGGACTTCGGCTCTGGTGCGCAAAGGACTTTGGTCCAACTGTTAAACTCGGCCGGGTCCTGCATAATTTCAGCTGTCCCAACCCCTCGGACACCGGAACGCTCCGCGCGCGCCTCGCGTGCACCCCCTCGGAGCCTTCCGGACCCGGGTTGGGCTCCTCGATGAAGACGACCGTGTTGCCGCGCGTCTGAAGGCGGGGTCGACGCTGACGGGCTCGACCTATGGAAGCTCGATCTCACCCTCCACCACGTGGTTAAGGCCGGTGTCTTTGGCCGTCAGCGTCATGCGGACTTTCAGCCTTTTGCCGTCGATCTTCCCATCACGCACCGTCTCCTCGATCTTGCGCTGTGAGGTAACACCGACTTCCTTCAAAAACTTGCGGATAGACATGTTGAAGGCATCTTCGCTCATGGCGAACTCCTTTGCATCCGGCAGCGATTGTAATGGATGGCGAGTGGCCAGGGAAGCTGGACGGGGCGCATGGCGCCAAAGTGCGAGCTGCGGAATTTGAAAGCCTTGCTGAAACCGAAGAGCGCGCAATCGCGCCCACCCGGCCGGTTTGGCGCAAGGCAGCGCACGACCTTTGTGGCATCTACACCAACGCCCGTACGTCATTGCTCATCGGCGATTTGCTGCGCGACCGACAGCAATTCTTCGGGGTTGAGCGCCCGGCACACATTTCTCCCCTCGTCCTCGACTTCCGTGAAGCTCCAGCGCACGACACCTTCTCGATCGAGCAAAAAGTGACCGATAAGCTGCATTTGTCCGGCCAGGCTCACCTGCCGGTCGGCTTGCGTGATCTCGTATTGGTCCTTCTCGTTGAGAAGATCACCTGCCAAGGGCGGGGCCATCGGTTCGGGCAACTCTCCCGGTCGATCGACCCGCATTGCCATGACCACGTCCATTCCAACCTTGTGTGGCCAGTCGGTCTCATCGTTGGTGAACGCGAGGATGGGCAGGCCGAAGGCGCGATGCGAGGCTCGTTCCGGGTCGGATGCGGCAAGAAGATTGGGTATCGGTTGGTAGCGGAAGTAGAGCCGTGCCCGTTCAACCGGTGTGCTTACAACCACCAGGGATTCGACGCCCTTCTCGCGCAGGGCGCCATTGAGTTGGGCCATTGCCGCAACGTGTCGACGGCAGAACGGACAGTGCAGGCCCCGAAACAGACCGACCAATAAGGGGCTGCGGCCGCGAAAGTCGTCAAGTGCGATCTTCCCTTGGTGCGAGATCGCATCCAGCACGAAATTGGGCGCCTGGTCGCCCGGTTGCAACAGATGCTCGACATGGCACGTAGACATGGACAACTCCTTGCCGCGTCGGTCGTCAAGAAAGGCACCACGTCAAGTGCTTCGAACTCGAGCCCGCATTGGCGCTGCTAAGCCCGAGATCAAGCGCTGCGGGCTCGACCTCTCATCTTGGCGGACTGTCCTGAGAATGACCCTACAATGGCCAACGAGCAAGCACTAAACAGCGATATGCGATAACGCTGCGCGGGGAACCGTCTGGCGGCCGCAGTCGACTGTAACAACGAGGGTCATACGGCAACTCAGATCGGTGGAGGAGACCGGACTTAAGCCGCAGGCCTGAGAAGAGGACATTGGTCTCGTCCTTAGCTGAACTGGCCAAAGGCTCACTGGGAGCTGGCACCCTTCACGGTGTCCGAGCTTCGTTGCGGCCAGCACCCATGACAGCGCAAACCTCAGTCCCGCATCACAAAAAAGGCATATGTTGCATTGCATTATAATTCCGCCCAGCTTACCGTACGCTGGGGTACGGAAACAAGAAACGCCGTGGGTAATAGCCATGAACGCATAAGGATATCAAATGCTTGATACGCCGAACTCTAAGCCGAAAGACCTCGAATCCATCGCACGAACGGCAGGACCTCTTCGCCGCATGGCAGCGCGCGTACCGACCTATTTGACAGACTTGCGGGAAAATCCCGCCTGGTTGCCGATGTTCGTTTTGGCCCGCACGATACCGTTTCGCCGGGCACACTGGCTGACCGCCCGGCCGGTGCCACGGCCAGCACAATCTGCAGCGTCGATGTTTGGTGACATCAAGGCGGCCGATGTGGCGGCGGAACTGAGAAGAACGGGTATCTTTTCCGGCCTCGATCTGCCGCCGGCGATCCATCAGGAAATCGCGAGATTTGCGCACGAGACCCCGTGTTTTGGCAATTTCGAGCGCAGCCTGGAGTTTCTGGCAGACGATCATGAAGACGCAGAGCGCCGTTTCGGGCGCACGTTATTGAGCGGCCATCATTTCGAGCGCGTGCTGCAATGCCAAGCCGCAGTCGCCGTCCAGCAAGATCCGCTGCTCATCGACATTGCCAGACATTATCTCGGCGGCGAGGCGAAACTGATTACCACGCGCACGTGGTGGAGCTTTCCGACGAAGTCGGCCTCGGAAGCCGACCTGAGCCGCGCCTCGTTCAAGTTTCATTTCGATCTCGATGACTGGCGGATGCTGAAATTCTTCTTTTATCTGTCAGACGTCGACGCGGATGCAGGCCCCCACATCTACGTCAAGGGCAGCCACAATCGCCGGCGGCTGAAGCATCAACTGACGTTGCTCGTCGGACATTCAGCCGAGGAGGTATTGGGCTTTTATGGCGAGGACAATGCGGTCACGATGAACGGAAAGGCGGGCACAGGCTTTGTCGAGGACCCCTTCGGCTTCCATATGGGCACGCTTGCGAAGCAAACGCCGCGTCTGATGATGGAGGTCGGATTTGGCGTGTCGAAACCGTCAAAGCGCCGCTACCACGGCGAGCCGGTCATCCGATAGCCGAATTTGAGCGCCGACGGAGCGGCCACAACGGCTAAGAACTAAGCCCTGCAAGGCTTGTTGACTGGTGAGGGCAAAGCGGCGCGTTGCGTTCGTCCGTAACATCACGGGTGAGGAGGGCACGTCAGCGCGGGCCTTGATCATCGCGCTGTCGGTGCTGGCTCTGCTTCCATATCGGCGACTTCGTGGACCCGGGGCATCGTCGTCGTATCCGCATTGTCGGATATGACGAAGTCGTTCACCCAGAACGCAGACGGCTGGTCTTATTGACCCGGAACTGCACGCGTCCACGGCGTCGAACTTGGGCAGCATCATGTACTTGCTCTTTTGCGTCGATTGTTCCGGTCGCCAGCGCCGATTTGGCAAGTCTTGGGCCGGCTTGGCGTACACATGAAGCACCAAGCCCCTGTTTTCGTCCAAAACGGCTCTCGTTGTATTTGGGCAAGCCGGACGGCAGCCAGCTGCAAGCATTACCGCCAGACATTGAAGTGGGTCTGCATATATTCGATGCATCGCCGATTTGCCTCACCGCGGCCGGCACCCTCGATCGTCGCCTTGTAAAGCGACGAAACCTCGTGGGCGTCCGTCGAATACGGTTCGGTCAGCCCTGCTGGCAGATAGATCGGGACGCCCTTAAGGGCGAGCATACCGGACAGCCAGTAGTCATCGACCGCCCAAAGGACCTTCGGGATATCGTAGGCAATGTCATCGAAGAACTCGGGCCGGATCACAACGCCGCCGAGCCCCTGCAAGATATCGACGTAACCGCCCTTCTCTACGAGGCTTGGCATCGGCCGCAGCCGATCGGCGCTGGAAACCTTCCTGGCGACCTTATAATGAAGCCTGCGGGCTCGAAGCCCCAAGCCCAACTTGCGTTTGAGCACTGCCTTCGGTAGGAACGGCGTCGATCTCGCAAACTCGCTCGGGACATCCTTGCCGATCAGAGCGACGCACTCGTTCGGCCGTTCCTTCTGCGCCGCAAACAGCCGGGACGCCCAATCAGGCGAAAAGACCTTGTCGTCGTCGCAAAACAGGATCTGGGCGCCCTTCCCGCGAAGCTCGCGAGCAGCGAAAAGGACTTTGGACGCCGGGCCGATATCATCTTCGGGCCGCACAACCGTGACGCCGTCAGGAACGGCCGGCAGCGACCCGTCATAGTCCCGAAACCGACGGTACCGCTTCGGAATGTAAAGTCGGATTTCGTTGATCGGGCCGATCTGCTTTGTCAGGCTGTTGAGGGTCGGCGCGAGTTTGTCGAAACGCGGGGGGATGCTTGAGAGAGATATGATACGCAATGCTGGTTGCTCGAAAAGTCGCATTGATGAGGGCTGCTTGCCGCCGATGCCATTTTCAGTTGCGAAAAGTCAATGACATGATGGCAACATCGAAACAATATCATGGCCGCGAGATCGCTCGGCCGATGGCGTAGAGCCATTCAGGTGTGTTTCGGAGCGCTGGAGAGACCACGAAACGGCGAAGCCGCCGGCCATTTCCCTCACCTCGGGGTTGATTGCTTCTCATTGCTGGACGTGAACGGAGATCGGCGCGCCCTGGCGTTGAATTGCCTGATCGCATAACGCGTTTACGGCGGTCGTTGCAGTAACGTGCTTGTTTGCAATTGTCCAATTGGCGTTCACTTAAATGTCTGCTCTTCCAGGGTTCAGACCCATAAAGTGGTTGTCAGCTCCAAGTCAAATATGGCTCACGATCTGCGAGCGGAGATCGGCAAGAATTACGGCCTGTCTTGGTTTTCCGACGAGCAATACAAACTGATTTCGCCGTATCTGCCACATGATACGGGAGGGACGCCAAGGGTCGCTCACCGCCGCGTTATCGCGCGGGCGGAAGCATCTGGCCGATGGGACCGAGCATCCGCGCAATGATCACAACCGCGCAACCGGCGCAGACGGCATAGACGCAGAACCACAGGACAAGGCGCGGCGGGCGGGCGAGATCGGGGCGGCCTTCGGGATAGACCAACTCGCACACCGTGCAGACGGGCGGCCGGGGCGTCGCCTCGTAAACCGCATCGATCACCTCGTGATGGCCGCTCTCGTCAGTGAAGGCGTAGATCGCCGAATAGGAAGGGCGTCGTCGCGGCTCACGCGGTGGCCGGTGACGCTGGCCGTGACGCGGCGTCTTGGCCGTGTCAGCCGCAACCAGTCGCGCCGGCCGAGCAGCCAGAGGGTGGTGAGGCAAAGGAACACCCCGGCAGAGAGGATCGCAATTTCCATCCTCATCATCCTACCCGGATCCGGTTAAGGTTTGGTGGGGCGTTTCGGCGCGCCGCCAACTGGCGGAAGATGTCGCGCGGCACGACGTTGTGACCCCGGGAATGGATCGGCGGGCCTCAAGAAGGGCGAGGCGAGAGGCCGGCCCCACTTCCGCCACCAGATGATCGCTCCTTGCCTGAGGTGCGACTGGACGCGATCCGGGAGAACCCGCAATGCCGCCTCCCCGATCCAGAGAGGCGGCATCGCTGAGGGATCGCACAGACTACCGAGCATGGCTCGGTGGGGATGGGGAATCGTGCACGACCATCGTCCAGGCACCAGAAGCCAGCGACTATTTAAAGTACCTGTTGGTACTTCAAATTGCTTGGGCCGAGGTTACCAATTGCAGTGAAGACGCTTCTTCAGGGCAACCATCGATCCGGCAATGCCCCGCCGTAGCCGCCTGTCCCTGTCTTCCGTCAGTGTTTTTTCCAGCCGGATTGGCGCATGAACAGCAAGCAACCAATAAGAAGAGACACGCAGCTTGTTCATCAAAAGTGGCCGGGATGGGCAGCTTCTCGCGGCGGTGCCGCACTGGCTGGAACCAAGATCGGCAAAAGCGTCGGGGCCAGCGTCGGTTGTCCGGTTTCTTGTTAAACCGATTGCGCTTGCAGCGTCAGGTGGCGAGCGGATTGAGCTGCTGTTCGATCTCCCGCACCTCTTTGGTCAGCAGTCCGACCAGTTCTGGCCTTCTCTCAGCCGTTAACCTGGGGCTCGTGAGATTGATGGCAATCGAAGCGATTGCATCGCGGCCCGGTGGCAAGATCGGCACTGCGATGGAGGCAATTCCCGCGACAAGCTCTCCATCGTCGACAGCGTATCCCTGCTCGCGGATCTTCTCGAGCCCGTCCTTGATCTTGCGTGACGTGAAGCTGCCAAATTTCTTGTAGAGCATTGCATTCGTGTCGAGGATGACGTCGGCTTCTGCCGGCGGAAGAAAGGCAAGAATGGCCTGGCTTGCCGGCCCAATGCCCATCGGGATCTGTCCGCCGATATGGCCGGTCAGGCTGTCGATCACATAGGCGCCCTGCTGGCGGTCAACACAAACAGTGTTGAAGCCGGCACGCGCCATCAGATACACCGAGTCGCTTGTTGCTGCCGCAAGCCGCAGCAGTGCCGGGCGGGCAAGTTTTCGAAGTCCTGTCCCATCGGCTGCCGACACCCCCATTGCGAAGAGCGCAAGCCCCAGCCGGTAGCGCTTTGTTTCCCGCTCGCGGTCGACCAGGCCATGACGCTCAAGGGCGGTGACAATACGATGAACCGTCGGCTGCTTCAGGCCCATGGCCTCGCCAATTGTCGCCATCGAGGCACCGCGCTGGCCGACATCACCGAGATATTTCAGGATCGCGACCGCCCTGTCCAGCAGCTGAGTTCCTGTTGCCGCGATCTCGTCCTTCGCCATGCGTTGTCCCCAAACTCCAAGTTCGAGGAATTCCTTATACATCCGGGCGTCATTGTAAACGTCTAGCTGGAGCTGCTTAATGTCTCAATTAGCGCCGCCGGGTCATGATGGATGCCGAGCCCGTGGACTGCCTTTACGATACCCTCCGTCTGCTCCTGGCTGAGAGCCGATGAGAGTTTCACGAATTTTTCCTGCAGTTCCCGGGCAGTCAGCGGATTTTGCGGTTCGCCCCTTGGATGCAGCACCTCGATCGTTTCGCGTTTTCCTTTCGCCGTCATCGTCACACGTGCCGGCGTGCCGGCAGGAAAAGAATCGAAATAGTCGATTGCGCGCGACAAGCGGATGCGTCCGGCAAGCCCGGTCACGCGCTTGTCGAAAAGGTGCGCATCGTCCATCGGCAGCAGCGCCTGTTCGCCGTGGATCAGTGCCAGGGCGACACAGAAGGGAATGCTATATTGTGCGGCCTCGGCCGATTGGGGTTGACTTTGGTTCGGCAGCGTCAACGCACGGTCGAAGGTTTCAATCAGCAGGCCCTCGATATCGTCGGGACCCGCTTGCAGCCTGGCAGCAAGAACCAATGCTCCATCAATTGCGGCATGTCCCCATCGGCAACAACTGTAGAGCTTGAAGTATGCCTCATTGATCGCCCAGGTCTTGGAATAGCCGTCGAGCAGACGCTGCCGGTCATAGAGCGCGGGATCGTCGAGAATATCGAGGGGGCCGCGATGGCCAGCGGACGCAAGCGCCAGCGCCTGAAGCCCGTTCGCCGTTGCCCAAGGTATGCCTTCCTTGACGGTATGGCCGAGCCTCGTCCAACCGGTCGCCGCCTGAGAGGTCGCGGTCTGTCCCGCGATCGCCATTGCGTTGGCAATCACCGATGTCGACAGGCCTTTGAGCCATCCGCAGGCAGCCGCAACCCCCGGGCCGCACCACAGTCCCGTGTCCGTCGTGCGGATCGTCCTGATATCGCGCGCAGCCGAAATGCGCACGGCAATCTCGTAGCCAAGGACGATCGCGCAAAGCAGCCGGTCGGCACTACAGCCAGTGGACCCGGCAACGGCAAGTACGCCGGGCACGATCGCGGCGGCAGGATGACCTGATGCCTTGCGGTGCCCATCATCGAGATCAAGGGCGGCCGCGTAGGTGGCATTGACGAAGGCCGCCCCGACAGGCGGTAGACGCCGTTTTGTAAACCAAACCGGCGCTGCGCCGTCTCCCCATATCTCGGCGGCCGCCTTGAGCGAGGCCCGGCCCGCATCGGTCGCAGACCCTGCCGCCGCAACGCCGAGCGTATCGAGGAGTGTGCGCCGTGCGGAACCGTCAACGCCTGCAGGAACGCGTTCGACCCCGTTGCAATGGGCAGCCAGAACCGAAGTGGCACATTCGCTGTGGCGGGTCGTCGTCAAAATACCTCCTGTGGTAGTATTCAAGTTTCGAGCATCCTTCTGTTGAACTTTCATTCGTGGATTTCCATTGGCGTTGACATCCATAATATGGACGCATAGCCTGTCAACATCAAATCCGGGAGGAAGGATACAAAGATGGTAGATCAGGCCAATTCCGGCCCGAAGAGGCTTGCCGCCGCTGGCGCCGAGACCATCCGGATCATGGTCGATGGTCTCCCCTACGCTGCCCGGCAAGGCGAGACCGTGCTGACGGCCATCAGGATGGGGAGAGGTCACGCTCGCAACTTTGAGTTTCTTTTGGAGAAGCGTGCAGGCTTCTGCCTGATGGGCGCCTGCCAGGATTGCTGGCTGTGGCGGAAGGATGGACGCCGCCTGCGCACCTGCACCAGCCGTGTCGAAGCCGGCATGGAACTCTTGACGACCGCGCCGGAGGCGATGTGATGGACACTACCCCAGTCATTATCGGTGCCGGGCCGGCAGGCATTGCAGCCGCAGCCGCTCTTGCGCAGCGCGGGTTGCGGCCGGTCGTCATCGACGAAGCGGTTCAGTCGGGCGGGCAGATCTTCCGCCATCCACGCGCCGAGCTCAAGAGAACCGACGACGAGCTCTACGGCTTCGACGCAAGAAGGGCGGTCGAATTTCGGGACGGTTTCGCTGCGCTCGCACCGAAGATCGACTATCGACCCGAGACCCATATCTGGAGCGCATGTGAAGGCAAGCTGCATGTCGTCAGTCGCAGCGGGCCCGCAGTCCAGAACTGGTCCCATCTGATCATCGCGGCGGGCGCGATGGACAGGATCGTGCCGGTGAAGGGATGGACCGCCCCAGGCGTCTACAGTCTCGGGGGCGCCCAGATTGCGCTCAAGGCCGAAGCATCCTTGATCGGCCAGCGCGTCGTCTTTGCCGGTACCGGCCCACTCCTCTACCTTGTCGCCTACCAATATGCCAAGGCGGGCGCGAGCGTTGTCGCAGTTCTCGAAACCGGCAATCCCTTCGGACATATGGCGCTGCTGCCTGCGCTCGCTTCGGGCCGAGCCGCCTTCGCAAAAGGCCTGTTCTACATGGCCGCGCTTCGCAAGCACGGCGTTCCGCTATTGACGGGCGTCCGGTTGATCGAGGTCCTGCGCGGCGCCGATGATCATGTAACGGGCGTTGCCTATCATTGGCGTGGACGCGACAAGGTTGCGATCTGCGATGGCCTGGCAATCGGTCACGGCCTGAAGGCAGAAACCCAGGTCGCTGATCTGCTCGGGCTTGAATTCTCCTTTGACCCTGTTCAGAGACAGTGGTTGCCCCACGCCGATCGCGACGGCCGCTCGTCAATGGCGAAAGTCTATCTTGCTGGTGACGGGCTTTGCCGGCTGCTCAACGGCGCTCCATGCCCGCCTCAAGGGCGCCACTGTGGTGCTGGTGGAGCGCGGCCGCTGCGGCGCCCAGGCAAGCGGCGTCAATTATGGCGGCGTCCGTCAGCAGGGGCGCCATCCGGCGGAGCTTGCCCTTGCGCGCAGAAGCCGGGCAATCTGGGGCAGCCTCAAAAGTTTGATCGGAACGGATTGCGAGTTTACGCCCACCGGCCATTTGAAGCTTGCCCGCAACGATGACGACATGGCCGAACTGACTGCGCATCATTTGCTCCTTGGCGCGCACGGCATCCATACGACTGTTCTCGACGCAGACGATCTCAAGAGCCGGTTCCCGTATCTTTCGAGCCGTTTTGCGGGCGGCTCTTTCTGCGCCGAGGACGGTCAAGCCAATCCGCGGCTCGTCGCGCCTGCCTTTGCGCGCGCTGCCCGTGCACTGGGAGCCGACATTCGCGAGGGTTGCCGGGTAATCAGCGCCGAACGTTGCGACAACGGATTTTCCATCCGGCTCGATACGGATCACGCCGTGGTCAAAGCGCGTCGCCTCGTCAACACCGCCGGTGCCTGGGGCGCTCAGATCGCCGCGCAATTCGGCGACCAGGTCGATGAGACGGTGATGGCGCCGAACATGTGCGTGACCGAGCCGATCGCCCCGTTGATTGGTCCAAATCTCGGCATCTGTGGCGGCGGCATCTACATCCGCCAAACAGCCCATGGAAGCATCATCTTCGGTGCCGGCCTCGGTACCGCCGATCGAGAACGCCTTCGCGCCAGGCCGCTGGCCGAAATCACCATGGAGGCGGCCGCAGCTGCCGTCGCCATGGTGCCTGAGCTCAAGAACGTCCTCATCTTGCGAAGCTGGACGGGCATTGAGGGACGGATGCCCGACGGACTGCCGGTGGTCGGGCCAAGCCCCAGCGTCGAGGGTCTCTTTCACGCCTTCGGCTTTTCCGGCCACGGGTTCCAACTCGGGCCGGCCGTCGGTGCGGTGCTCGCAGAACTTGGTCTCGATGGCCATTCACCGACGTCCATATCCGGCCTCGCGCTAACCCGGTTCAAGCAGGCTCCGGCGCCGGCCATCCAATCCTGAGATCTACAAGCAAAACGAAAGGGAACAGACATGCGACATCCGCTTTACCAATTTCTCGGCGGCGCTGTGGCGCTCGCAACCAGCCTCGCATCGGGTCCGGCCGCGGCCATCGATCCGTCCTACCATCTGAGTGAGGAAAATGTGCTCTCGGTCGCCATCACCGGCGACATGCCGGGACTGGTGGCCCGCGATGGAAAGCTTACCGGCTATGACGGCGATATCCTCCAGATCGCCGCCGACAGGCTCGGCCTGACGATCAAGCCGGTGCCGATGGAGTGGTCGGGCGCGATCGCGGCGGTGCAGACCGGCCGGGTCGACATCATCGGCGGCAATGTCGCCTGGACGAAGCAGCGTGCCGATACGCTCGCCATGACGGATCCGACGGGCTACTTTCAAAATGGCATCACCTCCAAGAAGTCCTCTGGATGGCACACACTCAAGGATCTTGAAAACCGCAAGGTCGGCTCGATGACCGGCTTCTCGTTCCTGCCAGAGCTGCGAAAGTTGCATGGGTTGGAACTGTCGCTTTATGACAGCACCGACGCGGCACTTCGCGATCTCCTGGCCGGACGCATCGAGGCGCTGGTTGGCGACCCGCCGGTCATCGATTATGCCCTGTCGCAGAATCCCGACTGGGGCCTCGTCAATCTCGCCTTCACCGACAACGATCCTGACTTTCCGCTGCTGACCGGTCTCGGGCGACAGTATGTTTTTGGGTTGTCCAAGGAGAATTCGGCCCTTGCCGCCGATCTCAGCACCCAGATTCGCGCGCTCTGGACCTCGTGCGAAGTGAAGGCAATCGGCAAACGCTACGGCAACATCGGCGAGGCGAACTACACGCCGTCGGCAGAAAACTTTCGCGTCGGTGCCGATCGCGCCGCCGGCTGGACGCCGCCAGCCTGCGAAAAATAGCCAAGAGCGGTGGCCGGGCGACCGGCCGCTTCCACTACTCGAACATGGAGAGCCCAGCATGGCCGCCGACACCCTTCTGGAGGTCGCCAATCTCGGCAAAGCCTTCGGTCACCTGACAGTGCTCAAGAACGTCTCGTTCAACCTTTCCCGCGGCGAACGTGTCGCTCTGATCGGTCCGAGTGGCTCGGGCAAGTCGACCTGTCTCAGAGCCATCAACTATCTCGAACCACCGACGGAAGGCGACATCCGGCTCGAAGGTCAGTCGATCGGCCGTAGACCGAATGGGCAGCGGATGACCGATCGCGAGATGGCGCCGCAGCGCGCGGAAATCGGGATGGTCTTCCAGCATTTTCACCTGTGGCCGCATCTGTCTGTTCGCGAAAATGTCGCGCTGCAGCCGCGCAAGGTCAGGGGGATGAGCCGCAGCGACGCCGAGATGCTTGCTGGCGATCTGCTCGGCAAGGTCCATCTGGCGCACAAGGCCGAGGAGATGCCGCAGCGGCTCTCCGGTGGCCAGCAGCAGCGTGTGGCGATCGCCCGTGCGCTGGCGCAGCAGCCAAAGCTCCTGCTCTTCGACGAACCGACATCGGCGCTGGATCCAGAGCTCGTAGGCGAGGTCCTCACCGTTATCAAGGAATTGGCAGCCGAAGGGCGGGCAATGGTTCTCGTCACCCACGAGATCGCCTTTGCGCGCGAGGTCGCCGATCGCATCCTGTTCATGGATGGCGGACAGATCGTTGAAGAAGGCCCGGCAAAGTCGGTGCTCGACCAGCCGCAGTCACCCCGCCTGAAGCAGTTTCTTGCCAGTCTGCAGCTTGGAGGGCCAGATGAGTGACGCGTTGCCAGGACTGATCGTCGAGGCGTTTTTTGCCGGAGCCCTGGTTACCGTCAAGGTAACGGCAGGCGCGCTCGCCGTCGCGCTCGCCATTGGCATGGCGCTGGCCGCAGCCACCGTCTTGACAAACAGCCGCATGCTCCAGACCGCCATCCGCATTTATGTGGAAGCGCTACGCAACGTGCCGAGCCTGACCTTTCTGTTTCTTCTCTACTACGGGCTTGCATCGCTTGGGCTCCGGCTCTCGTCGATGGTCGCTGCCATCGTCGGGCTCGGCCTGATCGGCGGCGCGATCACCGTCGACATATTTCGCTCGGGGTTTCGGTCCATTCCGGTCGGCCAGAGCGAGGCGGCGACATCGATCGGCCTGACGCCCTTCGCCGCCTTCCGGCTGATTGTGCTGCCGCAAGGATTGAGGCAGGCGCTGCCCTCGATCGGCAACTACGCGGTCGCGCTTGTCAAGGATACATCCCTTGTCGCCGCCATCGCAGCACCCGAAATCATGTTCAACGCCCGGCAGCTCGTCAACGAAACCTTTCAAACGGGCTTGATTTATGGAAGTGTCGCCCTCGTCTACCTGGTTCTGACCGGCGCCGTCGCGCAAGTTATGTCCCTGGTCGAACGGCGGCTGGAGACCCGATAATGTTCTTCCAAACCATTGCCGACAATATCGCCGACTGGGGCCCGCGACTGCTGGCGGGGCTGCGATTGACGTTTTCAGTGACAGCGGGCGGGTTTTGCCTTGCCTTCATGCTGGCCCTTTTGATCGAATTTCTGCGCACTCGCCGCCATGCCGCGGTGAGGTTCATCGCACGCCTTTACATCGTATCGGCGCGCGGCGTACCGATTCTGGTGATCCTTTATCTTCTTTATTTTGCGCTGCCCGGCGCGGGCATTACCCTGTCGGCCGTCGCTGCTGGAACAATCGGTCTTGCGGCAGTCTATGCGGCCTATCTCGCCGAAGTGTTCCGCGCCGGGCTTCACGCCGTCCCGGCGGGACAGCGCGAAGCGGCGCTTTCGAGCGGTATGTCACCATTGCAGGCCTTCCGGCTTGTGCTTTTGCCGCAGGCGGTCCGGCACACGATCGCGCCGCTGTTGATCAATCTGGTCTCGCTCCTGAAGGACAGCTCGATCTGCGCCCTCATCGCCGTTCCGGAACTGACGCTGGTGTCGCGGGAGCTCATGTCGGAGAGTTTTCTGCCGCTCCACGTGTTCGCGCTGACCGCCCTGCTTTATTTCGGTCTCGCATGGCCGGCTTCGCTCGTTGCCCGCGCGCTCGAGCAGCGCCTTCATCAACAGGGCCAGCGTGATAGCGGCCGCGGCAAGCGCCCTGTCGTCGAAGTCGCGGCCGTGGGATAACCGCAACCGTATTTGCCACAGACCCGCGCGGTCTGGTTTTCTTGCATAGTCATGGGAGTGAAGATGAAAAAACTGATCAACAGGCCCGAAGATGTCGTCAGGGAAATGCTGGAAGGCGTTGTTGCACTGTCGCCGGCAACGGCAATCCTCTGCGACGAAAACATCATTGTCCAGACGGGACTGGCCGAACCGGGCGCACGCCAGGTCGCGCTCATCTCCGGCGGTGGCAGCGGCCACGAACCAGCCCATGCAGGCTATGTCGGGCCGGGGATGCTGACCGCAGCCGTGGCAGGCGATGTCTTCACCTCGCCCAGTGCCGATGCTGTGCTTTCGGCAATCCGGGCGGTCGGCGGCCCGGCCGGCGTCCTTCTCATCGTCAAGAATTACACTGGCGACAGGTTAAACTTCGGCCTTGCCGCCGAGATGGCGCGTGCCGAAGGCATCCCCGTCGAGATTGTCGTCGTAGCAGACGATGCTGCGCTCCGTGACACGGTCCCTGCCGAACGGCGCCGCGGTATCGCCGGGACGGTCCTCGTGCACAAGCTCGCCGGCGCGGCCGCCGCAAAGGGTCTTCCACTTGGCCGCGTCGCAGCGATCGCCGGCGCTGCCGCAGAGCGGATCTCCTCCATGGGGGTTTCGCTTGGATCCTGCACGCTTCCCTCGGTCGGCAAGCCGGGCTTTACACTGGGAGAGGATGAGATCGAGGTCGGACTCGGCATCCATGGTGAACCGGGCGTGCGCAGGATGGCGCTTGCTTCGGCCGATGCATTGGTCGACCTCGTCGTCGATACAATTATAGCCGACGGAAAAATCAAGCGCGGAGACGATGTCGCTCTGCTGGTCAACGGCCTCGGATCGACACCGCCCCTGGAGCTTGCAATCCTGGCGCGCGCCGCGCTTGCGCGGCTTGAGAGAGAAGGCATGACGGTCGTTCGCGGCTTTGCCGGAACATTTCTCTCCGCTCTCGACATGCCCGGATTTTCTCTGTCGGTTTTGCCGGTAACACCAGATGACCTGACGCTCCTTGATCACCCGGTCCAAGCGCTCGCCTGGCCAGGTGGGGGCAGAGTCAACAAGAGCGGGGCAAAGATCACCATTGCTCCCCATTCCAAGCCCGCCGCCGATGATGACCATGACGCCATTGTTCCTGAATCAGGCCGGCATTTGCGTCAGGTGTTCGCCGGGGTTGCCAGGGCGCTGATCGATGCAGAGGACGAGTTGGCAAGACTCGATGGCATCAGCGGTGATGGTGACCTTGGAGCAAGCATGCGACGCGGCGCGAACGCTTTGCTGTCCCTTCCCGACGCCGCATTTTCAAGCGTCGCTCGAGCACTCTTGGAAGCTGGCGAGCAGGTCAGGAAAGCAATCGCTGGAAGTTCCGGCCCGTTCTATGCCACCGCACTCATGCGCGCGGCACGTCGCTTGTCCGGAATTGACGAGCCGTCCGCCGCCGATATCGCGGGCGCATTTGCAGACGCGGTTCAGGCAATCATGGATCTTGGTGGGGCACGTCGCGGCGATCGCACCATGATCGACGCATTGGAGCCCGCAGCCCGGACACTCATGGATCAACTTGGTTCGGACGTGGCGTTCAGCACCGCTTGGCGAAAGGCCGTCGAGGCAGCCGAGGAAGGCATGAAGCGAACCAGTAACATGCATCCAAGACTTGGACGCGCGAGTTATCTCGGCGAGCGCGCGATCGGCAGCCCCGATGCAGGCGCAGCCGCTGCCGTCATATGGCTGAGAGCCACGGTTCAATCCTTCGCGGCAAGATCGTAAAACGCGCCCGGCCGATGCAAAGAACGCCCCGCGGCTCTTCTTTCGAGGGGATCGTCATGTCAGCGGCATCGCCCATGGCCTTGTTTTTGGCGTGTGGTGCCCTGGTCGGGGCGAGTGACAGCAACAGCCATGATGCCTTGGGCGGCTGGTCATATCCACTGGCATGTTGCAAGTCATCGACGGTCGGTGGTGATTGCGAAGCGATGCCAGACGGTCGAGTTACGAAGGGGCCGCGCCGCTTCCGTGTAATTATCCGTCCCGGCGACCATCATCTTGCAACCCATAGTCATCTGTTCTTTGTGCCCTACGGCGATGAAATGCTGTCGGGAGACAAGGACTTTGATATTTGCCTCCATCCAACAGAACACGATGTTAATTGCTTTTTGCACCGGCCGACGGCGCATGATGAGCGTTTCCAACTCATGAGGTACCAGTCGAAGTCTGCCGATTACTTTTCGACCGTATGAGGTGATGTGAATGAGCTTCGCCGTTCGCACCTGCATCGATTTTCCTGATCGTTATCGACAGCCCCACAAATAACAATGAAATCCGCAATTTGCGTGCAATTTCGCCAAAAACTACAATGATAACGGGAAACGGCGGGCGTAGTACCTGCCATGGCGTTCAGTCGTAACAAGCCCGGGGAGATTTCATGAGCATCAGCAAACCCATTCTTCCAGCCCTTTTGATCACACTTCTTTCCACAACCGCCTTCGCCGCAGTGAACGGTCCAGTAAAATCGATCACCCTTTCTTCCGGTGGCCTGGCCGAGATCGTCCGCACCGCCGACGTCGGCAAGGAAGCGGAGATCACCATCGATGTGCCGCTCGACCAGATTGACGATGTGCTGAAGAGCCTGATCGTTCGCGATGACAAGGGGGCCGTGAAAAATCTCTCCCTGTCCGGGCCCAATCCTCTGGAGGAAACCTTCCGGACATTGCCGTTCAAACCAACAGACCTGACGTCAATGCCAAAGCTGCTGGATGCCATCAAGGGAACGCAGGTTACCGCCGGTGACAAGCAAGGGGTTGTCCTGGGGGTTACGGCAATCGACGGTGAGAAGGAGCCAAAGAGCTGGCAGCTTTCGTTGCTGATGTCGGGCGGCGAGATCGCGATGCTCCCGATCCCGGGCACGAAGATCGAAATCCTGGATGAGACCGTGAAGGCAAAGCTACAGACCGCAATGTCAGTCATTGCCAAGGGCAATACCGATGGTGCGAGAACGGTGACAATCAAACTTGGCGGTGAAACGTCGCGCCAGGTGGACCTTTCCTATGTTGTTCCTGCTCCGATCTGGAAGACTTCATATCGTTTGGTCACGGGCGCGGACGGCAATGTCCGCCTGCAAGCCTGGGCGGTCTTCGAAAACGCTTCGGGCGAGGACTGGAAAGACGTCAACATCACGCTCTCCTCGGGAAAGCCTGTGACACTGAGGCAGGCACTCTTCCAGCGCTTCATGAAAAACCGTACGGAGGTCGCAGTCGATACCAGTGCGGTCCAGTTTCATCGCGCTGGGTCCGATGTCGGCGGAGCGTTGCGCAGCCAAGGCGCAGCAAAGGCGGAAGCCTTCCTTCCGGCTCCCGCTCCGATAATGGAAGCGGCAGATTCGTCAAATTTCGCGATGGCTGGGGTCGCTGAGGCCGCGAATGCCACGGAAGGCGATGTCACCTCCACCTTTGCTCTCCCAGGCGTTTATGACGTCAAGAACGGCGAAACCGTTTCATTGCCAATCATCGATAAGGGCGTGAAGGCGGAAATGGTCTCCCTTTATCGGCAGGACCGGGGGAGCGAACACCCGGTTGCCGCTGCGCTCATTGAAAATGACTCTGGCATCAGCCTGCCGCAAGGCATCCTTACGGTTTACGACGGCAAGGCGGGATATGTCGGTGACGCGCAGATCAAGGGCCTGCCGACGGGCGAAAAGCAGGCGATCACCTATGCGATTGACCAGAAGGTCAGCATCACCACGGATTCGAAACAGGCCCAGACCGTGGTCAGCGTGAAGGTTGTCGACGGCATGATACATGCAAAGTCGACCTTACAGGAGGCAACCGACTACGCGATCAGCGCACCGACCGATGCCGAAAGAACGGTCCTGGTCGAAGTGCCACGGAGGAATGGCTGGACGTTCTCGGCCCCTGACGCTGTTGACCCAACGAGCACGGACTACAGAGTAAAAACGAAGCTCGGGGCGGGTGAGAAGAAGGTCATCAAGACCAAACTGGAATCGGTCATTGATGAAGTCTACGCGCTTGCCGAGGCAAATGCTCAAGACATCCTTCGGTGGGGTACCGCAGCCGACCCCGAGACCAAAGAGAAGCTGGAAGAGCTTGCACAAGCTCGAAAGGACCAGAACAACGCCCAGGTGAAGCTCGACATGCTAGATCAGGAGTATCAGCGGGTCTCCGAAACCCAGGCGAGGTCACGTCAGAACCTTCAGGCATTGCGGGAGGGGGATCACCGCACCCGCTTCGAGAAGCAATTGGTTGAACTTGAAAACCGTCTTCAGGAGATCGAGAGCGCTCGGGCGGAGCA
This sequence comes from Rhizobium sp. R693, assembly GCF_002211315.1. NCBI lineage: Bacteria > Pseudomonadati > Pseudomonadota > Alphaproteobacteria > Hyphomicrobiales > Rhizobiaceae > Rhizobium > Rhizobium sp. R693. Next base: position 49,387 of record NZ_LOKY01000010.1, read on the forward strand.
ACGCACTGTTATCGACGACTACAACAAAAAGGTCGAGTCGATTATCAGAATGTTCTGAACCACAAGCCTTAATACCGGGTTCTGTTGGAAGTTCATCGAACGTGGCGTTGCCCCCCGCAATCGGAGCGTTCTCGTTTTCACGTCCGATTAAGCGCACCAAATCCAGAGCAAACGTCATGCCAATGAACACAGACGAACATATGATGGACCACGCACTCGCTGAGGCCCGGCTTGCGCTGGACATGGGAGTGTTTCCGGTTGGAGCCGTTCTCGCATCCGGATCGCGGTTAGTAGGACGCGCTCATAAGACGATGGCTTCCAACCATCTTAGCCATGCCGAAATGAACTTGTACCATAAGGTGTTCGTCGGCGAGTATGCCTATACGCGTGACGAAAACCTGACCCTCTATACGACATTGGAACCCTGCATCATGTGCCTGGGGACCACTCTCCATCTTCCGGTGACGCGGGTGGTATATGCGATGAGTGACGACTACGGCGGGTGTGGGGCCACAAAGTTGGAACCCGTTCCACCTCGTCACCTTTCGCGCCAACTGTTGATCGAAGGAGGCGTCCGCCGCCGTGAGGCTTGCAAGCTCTTTGGGGAATTCTTAGACAACACGACAGAGCCATTCTGGCAGCAAGGCGGGGCAAATCACTTCCAGGCCGCAGTGCGTGCTGAATTAAACACTGCGGCCCCTCCTCGATAGGCTTCTGCTGAAGAGACCATTGGGCGGCTGTGGTTCACAGCGGGAACAACGTGATAACTAGCGCGTTGTTTGGGCAGTCGGGCGTGAGCGTAATCGGAGTGTGGCGCTCTCCTACCCTCGGACACCCGAGGTTGCTTCCAGCCTTCGAGCTGTGACGCGGGGTTCGAATCCCTGCCCCGGCTACCATCTTCGATTTCGATCTTCAGCGTTTGTCTCAGTCCATTTGAGTACTGCTGGCCCACGTCTTTCCGACCAGGAAAGGAATACGGCTCCTCGGCGTGACACTCTCCTCGCTAGAGCCGATGGCCGGAACGAGCATCGAACAACTGGCATTGGTTCCCTGACGAGCACCGCGTCCTGCGGATTTGCATCGCTACCAAGCGGTACGTGCCGTGCCCAACGCAAATGAATTCATCGACTGCACATGGGCGACGTGGGGTTTCACCGTCACGACGCAGTTCCCTGGGCAGCTAAGCTTATGCTGGGCAAGATGCTTCAGCAATTCCTCCACATTGCGCTTTTCGGTAAGCGGAAAGGTAAAGGTCATCCAAGTTCCTCCATATGGCAGACTTCACTAGCCACTTAGGACTTGAATTCCTCCGCATCGCAACATGAAATGTTTAATAAGAAAATTAAAATCGATTAGGTTTTCGATTCAAAATATTTAAATCGATATATTGGCCACTCGCCTATCCACACCACGGTCGCGGCGTCGGTGGGCATCCTGTTCCACCACACACGAACGGCACAGCCAGCCCCTCGCCCACCAAGATGTTGCTGACATCCCGTCCACCCGCATGAAGAACGGCACAGGAGCGACCGTAATTGCATCGCTTTGTTCCTTCAGTCCCCGGCTTGCACGCGCAGGGAACCCTCGTAAGCTCGACCGGTCCGGCTGCGACGAGTTCCTTCAGGCGGTCCGTTGCACGGTCGCCGAGCTCCTTCTCAGACGTGCAACGCGGACTAAAGACCTCGGGTGCATTGTATCCAACGAGCCGGGTGCCGTTGATTTCGCCTTCCACATGAATCGTATCGCCATCGGTGACCGAAAACCTTGACGAGGCAAATTCGCTCTTAGTGGATGACGACGGCGAACTCACCGCATCGAACTTGCTGCTGCCCGTAACAAACTGAAGGCATGCAATCACCGCCAGGACCACAATTGCCGTCAGGAATCTTCTCTCGCCCCAAGTCAGGCGATGTGAACGCCGCCTGGTAAACTTCGACCGAGAATACTTTGGCGGCCGACGATGTGGGGGCAGCACCGTCTCCCGGGGCTGAAACTGGACCACATTTGAGCGACTTCCGAGAATCTCGAAGACCTTTTTCCACTGCTTGTCCGTAAGAGTGAACCCGTCGCTATTGCGGTCAATGCGCGTCAGAATATCGGACAGGAATTTCCGCTGCCAGTCATTGAGATCATGGCGGCGTAGTGCGACCTCGATATCTCTTTTGAGATTGATTGCGGTTTCCATTGTTCACCCAATGCCGATTGATTGAGCTTAGTCTTCAAACCGCTAAGGGATGCTTTCAGCGACAAGTCGAATTGTCATGCGCTGCAAAGGCGAAAGCACCGCGTCAAATTGGCCCTCCCGCTATTCACCGTTCCGTGGGGCCTGAGCGAAGCGATTTCCCGCCTCCCTCGTCATTTTCGATACGCACCACCTTGCATAGGCTTTTGCCGGAATGCCGCCCAGCCTGCTACCCAGCGGGCTGTGAGAGTACGAGTAATCGATTTTGACGATTACCCGAGAGCCTACCGAGATAGGTTTGACGACAAATCCCATGTGGTAGGTATCGATCACCAACAGCTTTGGATGGCCGAGCGTCTGCCAGGATTTCCGCCAGGGCGGTTGCCACTCCGTAACGATCTCCTCCACGAACAGGTTCATGCCCAGAATTTTGCCGCGCATCTTTATGATGGAGCCGACAACTTGCCCATTTCCCTGGTCGACGTCGTATTTCATGGTGGCCCCAAACATCATCAAAGAGGGCCGCTGCATGTGGGCTCCAACGACGGATGGATCATCGAGGAAGGCAAATACCTGCTGGGGCGGAGCCAGCAGGTCGATGCTGCTTGATGCGGACGCCTCGTAACTCATCACGCGCCGTCCCGGTGGTCATGTCCGCCATGTCCGCCATGTCCATGAAACAGATGCATGAGAGGGCATGCGAGAAGCAGAATATAGGGAGCGATCCCAAGCGCGTGGGCCCAATGCTCCCGCAAGACGAAAAACAACACGATGATGCCCAGTGAGACGGCCATCAAAGTCCAGGCGCGTGAGTTCATAGTCCGATCCTCCTCAGTCTGAGGGAATTGCCGATAACGCTGACAGAAGAGAGTGCCATGGCAGCGGCTGCGATGATGGGGGAGAGCAAAATGCCGAAGGCGGGGTAAAGAGCACCCGCTGCTATCGGCACGCCAGCGGCATTGTAGATGAAGGCGAAGAACAAGTTCTGCCGGATGTTGCGCATCGTTGCCCGACTGAGCTGTCGGGCCCTGGCGATCCCCTGGAGGTCGCCTTTGAGCAGGGTGACGCCTGCGCTTTCGATGGCAACGTCTGTTCCCGTTCCCATAGCGATGCCGACATCGGCTGCGGCGAGTGCAGGCGCATCGTTGACCCCGTCGCCCGCCATCGCGACAACGCGTCCTTCGCTGCGGAGTTGCGCGACAATCTTGCTCTTGTCCTCCGGAAGAACCTCGGCCTCCACCTTGTTGATGCCAAGCTTGCGAGCAACGGCGGCGGCGGTCGTGGTGTTGTCTCCCGTCAGCATGACAACCTGGACGCCTTCCTTGACCAGTTGCTCGACGGCCTGAGGTGTTGTTGCCTTGATCGGATCGGCGATGGCCAGAAGGCCTGCCAGCTTTCCATCAGCAGCCATGAAGATCACGGTCGCACCTTCGTCCCGCAAGTCCTCGGCATGATCCGTCAAGTCCGACACGTCGACATGGGAATCCTCCATGATCCGGTGGCTGCCCAGAATGAGCTTCTTGCCATCGACAGTTCCAATCACACCCCTGCCGACGGGGCTGTCGAAGTCTTGTGCGTCGGTCAGTGCAAGTTCGCGTTCCTGAGCCGCTTTGACGATGGCATGCGCCAGTGGGTGTTCACTGGAGCGTTCGAGACTTGCTGCAAGCCTTAGGAACTCCTCTTGAGTGGAGCCTGCGTGCGGATGGATTGCAGTGACCTTGGGACGTCCCTCGGTCAGAGTTCCCGTCTTGTCCACCACAAGCGTGTCGATCTTTTCGAAGCGCTCCAGCGCCTCGGCGTTCTTGATCAACACACCCATTCTCGCGCCGCGCCCGACGCCGACCATGATGGACATCGGCGTTGCGAGGCCGAGGGCGCAGGGGCACGCGATGATCAGGACGGCAACAGCCGCGACGAGTCCGTAGGCAAAGCTCGGTTCGGGTCCGAAGAGCAGCCAGGCGGCGAACGCAACAATCGCGACGACAATGACGACCGGTACGAACCAACCCGATACCTGGTCCGCCAGTCGCTGTATTGGAGCGCGGGACCGCTGGGCCTCGGCGACCATCCGCACAATCTGCGAAAGCATCGTGTCGCGGCCGACCTTGCCTGCCTCCATGACGAACCCGCCAGTCTGGTTCATCGTGCCGCCAATCAGTTTCGAGCCGACTTCCTTGGTAACCGGCATGGATTCACCCGTAATCATGGATTCGTCTACGGAGCTTCTTCCTACCAACAGGACGCCATCGACGGGCACCTTTTCACCGGGGCGGACGCGAAGGCGATCTCCAACGGCGACGGCGTCCAAACCGACGTCCTCGTCGGAGCCGTCTGCTTTCACCCGCCGGGCCGTTTTGGGCGCGAGATCGAGAAGCGCCCGGATGGCTCCGCCTGTTTGCTCGCGGGCTCGAAGCTCCAGAACCTGACCCAACAGGACAAGAACTGTGATGACTGCGGCCGCTTCGAAATAGACCGCGACAGCACCTTCATTCGAGCGCACGGTCTCGGGGAAAATGTCGGGACGCAAAGTCGCAACGGCGCTGTAGACCCAGGCGACCCCGGTACCCATGGCAATCAGGGTGAACATATTGAGGTTCCGGGACACAAGCGACTGCCATCCCCTGTGGAAGAATGGCCAGCCCGCCCAGAGCACGACGGGTGTCGCGAGCACCATCTGCACAAAGTTGGAGGTCTGCGCTCGAAAAAGCATGTGAAGGTCCGCAAGATGCCCGCCCATTTCCAACGCCAATACGGGTAGAGTGAGAACGAGGCCGATCCAGAACCGACGTTGCATATCGACAAGTTCGGCGCTCGGACCGGTCTCGGCGGTCATGACTTCCGGCTCAAGGGTCATCCCGCAAATGGGGCAGTTGCCTGGACCAGGCTGCCTGATCTGCGGGTGCATGGGACAGGTGTAAATGACCGGTTCTGCGGTCACGGGTGGCGGTGGCGATGCCACCATGTGGTCATGGTTGTGATGATGTGGCGATGTCACGGGATACTCCGCGTCTGTCTGGTGCCTGTTTCGTGCGACCGATTTCAGCCGCTCTCGATTAATCAGGCGACGGCGCGGGGTGGCCCGACGGAAGGAGGCAAAGCGATGCCGGTCAGATGTTCAACAGGTTCCACATAGGCGACGTCCACAAAACTCGGGAGATGGCGAACTTCGGTCAAAACCGCTTCCGCAACAAACACCAAGCACTGCGGAGCGCAGCATTGGCCGGGCTGATTGTGCGGCGTTTTGCTGTCGCAGTCCTCGCGGGCAATTTCGGCGGCCGAAATATCTGCATGCGCTGCAGCAGACGACACGGCTGTGAAGCCTGGCATCACAGGGGAAAGGAAGAGCAGGACTGCGACGAGAACCGCGACCATGACGTTCCGACTATGAACCTCGTAGCTAAACCAACGGGCTGAATCTTGCCAATGTCTCGAGATAGCTGAGAGGCAAAATTAGACATTGATCTTGATCAAATTCAAGTCGATACGGGAAGACGCCTTCCGGGCTTGCCCGATGTTATGCAAAGCGAAGCTTCTATGAATGCCAAATTTCTTGTCTGTTCAGTGATTTTTGGAACTGTCGCATCAGCGGCGGTTTGCGCGAAAGACGTCGTGACGGCGCGACAGGCGGACATGAAGGCAATGGCCGCCGCGACCAAGTCCATCGCAGGCATGTTCAAGGAGCCTTCGACATACCGCCCGGTCGAATTCAAACATTCAGCCGACCTCATTGGCGACAAGGCTGGCCGGGTTTTGATCGACCACTTCGCGCGGGAAGCGGCCACTTCCTCGGATTCGAAGGCCAAGCCCAATATCATAGATGAACGCGAACGCTTCGACCGTCTTGCAAATGATCTGAAATCCTACGCGGGAGCGCTCGCTGCCGCAGCCGAGAACAATCCGACGACAATGACCGACAGCATGCGGATGAAGCCGGGTGAGGCGATGGGCGGTGGGCCGCTCGGCACCCATGTCCGAAGCGAAGAGCAACTCTCATCCATTCCCGCAGAGCATGCCTTCCATTTGATGCTGCAGACCTGCACGACCTGCCACTCTCGGTACCGAATGGAATAGGACTATCGGCGCATCGATGGATCAGGCCCGAGGCCGTTGACACCAAAACGAGTGTTCATCGGTAGAACGTCGTCTCCACCTGCTGCGTTGGCGAACTCCTCGATGATCGGGCAATCAGGGCGGTCGTCGCCGTGGCAATGATGCGCCAGATGCTTCAATGTCTCCGTCATCTGATGAATGGCGGCTGCCTTTTGTTCCAGCTCGGCAATGTGCTCCATCGCAATGGTCTTGACGTCCGCACTCGCGCGTGACCGGTCCCGCCACAGAGCAAGCAGGGTCTTCATCTGCTCTACGGAAAATCCAAGATCGCGGGCGCGGCGAATGAAGCGCAGTGTGTGGATATCATTGTCGGTGTAGGTGCGGTAGCTCGCTTCGGTGCGAAGAGCAGGCGAAATCAGCTTGATCCGTTCGTAGTAGCGGATCATTTTCGCCGAAACGCCGCTCGCCTTGGCCGCTTCTCCGATATTCATGTCGATCTCCTTGAATGTGGGCGGCCTTGATGGGCCAGCCCGCTTTGCATGGGTTATGGGTTGACAGAGCGGAGGCGCAAAGCGTTTCCAAGTACGAAGACGCTGGACATCGCCATGGCTGCTGCTGCGAAGATCGGCGACATCAGTGTGCCGTTGACCGGGTAGAGCACGCCTGCCGCCACCGGAATCAGGCTGACGTTGTAAGCAAAGGCCCAAAACAGGTTCTGCTTGATATTTCCGATTGTCGCCTTGCTGAGGGCGATTGCCTTGGGAAGCCCGGTCAGGTCGCCGGACATCAAGACGACATCGGCGCTCTCGATTGCGATGTCCGTGCCTGTGCCGACTGCAAGACCCACGTCCGCCTCGGTCAATGCCGGAGCATCATTGATGCCGTCTCCAATGAAGGCGACGCTGCGCCCACCGGCCCTCAGGCGCTTGACGGCGTCGACCTTGCCGTCGGGCAGCACCTCGGCCACGATCTCGTCAATGCCGAGCTTACGGGCAATGGCTTCGGCCGTGCGTCTGTTGTCGCCTGTGATCATCGCAACCTTTAAGCCGAGCGCATGCAGCGCGGAGATGGCAGCTGGAGTTGTTTCCTTTACCGGGTCGGACACGGCGATGATCGCCGCTGGATTGCCGTCGATCGACGCGTAAAGCGGCGACTTCCCCTGATCGCCAAGGCTAGCAGCCTTCTCGCCAAACCTGCTGACGTCGATGCCTGCCTTCTGGAATGCGCGATCAGCGCCCACGAGAAGCTTGCGGCCGTTGACCGAGCCTTCAATACCGAAGCCGGGAATGGCCTTAAAGTCGCTGACCGGAAGAACCGGAATTCCGCGTTCCCAGGCGGCTGCGGCCAGCGCCTTGGCAATCGGGTGTTCTGACAAGGTCTCGACGCTCGCGACCAGTTGCAAGACGTCCGCCTCTGCGTAGCCATCCTGGACCTCGATGTCGGTCAGTTCGGGCCGTCCCTTCGTCAGCGTGCCGGTCTTGTCGAGCGCTACAATGTCGGCTTCGCGAAGGCTTTGCAGTGCTTCGCCCTTCCTGAACAGGATACCGAGTTCAGCGGCGCGTCCTGTCCCGACCATAATCGATGTCGGTGTGGCCAGGCCCATGGCACATGGGCACGCGATAATCAGCACTGCGACCGCGTTGACGAGGGCGAAACTCAGGGCGGGCGACGGGCCAATCACAAACCAGGCGGCAAAGGTGAGTGCTCCTGCCAGAATGACTGCCGGTACGAACCAGCCGGTGACCTTGTCGACGAGAGCCTGGATCGGCAGTTTCGACCCTTGCGCAGCCTCGACCATCTTGATGATCTGCGCCAGCAGCGTGTCACTGCCGACCTTTGTGGCCTTGAAGGTGAAAACGCCATTCGTATTGATCGTGCCCCCGACGACCTCACTGTCGAGCGCCTTTTCGACCGGAACGGGCTCGCCCGTGATCATCGATTGATCGACATAGGAAATGCCGGTCACGACGACACCGTCGACCGGCACCTTCTCACCCGGCCTGATGCGAACGAGATCGCCGACGACGACGTCTTCGATCTGGGTTTCGACAAACTCGCCGTTGCGCGAGACGAAGGCGGTCTTTGCCTGGAGGCCGATCAGCCGCTTGATGGCCTGGCTGGTTTGGCCCTTGGCCCGAGCTTCGAGGAAGCGACCAAGCAGGATCAAAGTGACGATGACAGCTGCGGCTTCGTAATAGACGTTGACGGTTCCGGACGGCAGCACCCCCGGTGCGAAGGTCGCCACGACCGAATACAGCCAAGCCGCCGTCGTGCCGAGCACGACCAGCGAGTTCATGTCAGGCGTCCAACGCAGGAGGTTAGGCACTCCCTTCTGGAAGAAGCGCAGGCCGGGACCAAACAGGACGATGCTCGCGAGGACGAATTGGAGGTACAGGTTGTTCTGCATACCGACGGTGTCCATGATCAGCTGATCGACGCCCGGAATGAAATGAGAGCCCATCTCCAGAAGGAAGAGCGGGAGTGTCAGCGCCGCTGAGACGACCAGCAGTGCCTTGAGCTTCGGAATTTCGGCTGCGCGATGGTCCTTGGGCTCTTCAGCTGCGGATGCTGCCAGCCGACGGACATCGTAGCCAGCATTTCTTATCGCTGTTTCGAGTGCCGATGTCTCAATAGCGCCGGTCGCGAGCCGAACGGTTGCCCGCTCGGTTGCCAGGTTCACGGATGCATCTATGACACCGGGGACGGCTTTGAGAGATTTTTCAACTCGGGCGACACAGGAGGCGCATGTCATGCCTTCAACGTCGAAATCCCGGGTCTCAGTCTTCGCTTGGTAACCGGCGCTTTCAATGGCGCGCAAGACCGATCCGGTGTCGACAACGTCCTTGAACGTCACCGTCGCTCGCTCGGTGGCGAGATTGACCGATGCGGTGCTGACGCCTGGAAGAGCCGAGATCGCCCTCTCCACGCGGGCGACGCAGGAGGCGCATGTCATGCCCTCGATTTCGAACTCGGTCGCAATGGGTATCGATGTGCTTTTTTCGAACTGGGAGAGTGCAGTCATGGGAGAAACCTCATTTCACTGCACAGATAAGTAATCCTTCCCATGATGGGAAGGTCAAGGGCCGTCTTTCACCTGTTTGATGTGGATCAACGCCGCGTCATGCCGTCCTGTTTACTCTGGTGGCAGGTCCATAATAAGCTGGATGGCATGGCAGCGAATTTCTATCGAGCATTGGTGCAACTAGCCGGAATGGTCATCCTGGCCATCGGCCTGCTATTTGCGCCGTTTGCCGCCGCACATGCTGCCCCATGCGCCGACGGATCATCTGGCACGCACGTCCTGTTGCAGGAGCACCCTGAAGCGATGCCGGCCCATATCCATCGCCACTCCGACCCGTTGCAACTGGCTGCCGGAAGCTGCTGTGTCTCGGTCTGCTCGATATGCACACCGCCCGTCGGTTCGGGAACTTCCGAGTGCCGGCTGGTCTCTCACCCTGTTGTCTATCCCGTTCAGGTATCTCCCTTGACGGGAAATTCGGTGCCGCCTGGACTCGACCCACCCCGTATTGCTGTCTGACGTCTCTCCGCTGGCGCATTGCGCCCAGGTTCACGAAATCGGACAACGAATATGTACAGACGCGAATTTCTTACCCGCACGATGGCTGCGGCGGCCGCTTATGCTCTCGTCAATCCTGTCACCAGCTCGGCAAGTGCCGGGACCAATGCTGTGGCGGGATCAACCGGGAAACTGAACATCGTCAGGAGAACCATCGAGGTGAATGGAAAGCCTGCGAGCGTGCTCGGCCTGACGCGGCCAGATGGCTCGCCAGGGCTGATTGTCGACGCCGACGCGGCTTTCAATGTCGAGCTGTCCAGCCAGATCGACGCGCCAACACTGATCCACTGGCATGGGCTGACACCGCCCTGGGACCAGGACGGGGTACCCGACAATCCTGCCGCCCTCATCAAACCAGGCGACAGCCGACGCTATGACTTCCCCCTTGCATATGGTGGAACGCACTGGATGCACGCCCACACGCTGCAGGAGCAGAGCCTCCTTGCCGCGCCGTTGATCATCCACACGGCCGATGACAAACGACGCGACGAACAGGAGATCGTCGTTCTGCTGCACGACTTCTCGTTCAAATCCCCCGAGGAGCTGCTTGCCGGTCTGAAAGGAATGGGCAGCGCAGGCATGGACATGTCGGGGCATGACATGGGGTCCATGATGAATATGTCCGGCGGTTCTATGAAGATGGACATGGGAAACATGCAAATGGGCCACGCAATGGCGGCGGGAGGAATGGACATCAACGACATCGAATACGATGCCTACCTCGCCAATGACCGCACGCTCGATGATCCCGAAATCTACCAGGTCGAGAAAGGCGGTCGGGTTCGAATCCGATTGATCAACGGCGCGACTGCGACCGGCTTCACCATCGACACGGGCGGAATGGACGCAACGCTCGTTGCTGTCGACGGCCACGATATCGAGCCGGTTCAGGGACGGCAGTTCCCGGCCGCGATGGGCCAACGTCTCGATATTGTCGTGGAAATTCCAAAGGAGGGTGGCAGCTTCCCGGTCCTTGCTCGTCGGGAGGGTGCTCCCCAACAAACCGGGTTCATCCTTGCCACACCTGGCGCAAACATCTCAAGAATTGCCACAAGCGGTGATGCGCAAGCGCCGCTGCTCGGGCTCGATTTTGAACAGCGTCTGCGGCCACTCAAGCCGATTACGGATCGCCGGGTCGGCAAAGCCTACGCGGTCACTCTCACCGGAGACATGGCAAAGTATACCTGGAACATCGTCGGTGACCCGCTCAACGTCGCTATCGGGGATCGGGTCGAGATCGAGATCAGGAACATGTCGATGATGTCTCACCCGATGCACCTGCATGGTCATAAATTCCAGGTCGTTGCGGTCAATGGACGACAGATAAACGGTGCAGTGCGCGATACTGTCTTGTTGCCAATGATGTCGACGGTGACTGTCGCTTTCGACGCCCTCAATCCAGGGCATTGGCCATTCCACTGTCATCACCTGTACCATATGGCGAGCGGGATGATGGCCTATGTCGGGTACGAGACCTGACGGGTGCGGATGCCCCGGTTCACTTCGGGGCATCCGTTACTCTTGCCGAGACAATGCGCTGGCGTCTGCTCCTCAAGACTTACAAGGTCTTGAAGGTGTTTGGATATCCGGCCTTTTCGATGGCTGCCGCGACAGTGACAGGGTCAATTCCGGTCTGCACCTTTGCCGTCCGGCTCGTCAGATCGACCTGTGCCTGCGCCGCGGGATCGGCGGATTTGATCGCTTTCTCGACCGCGCCTGCGCAGTGACCGCAGGTCATGTTCTGGATGTTGAATTCGTACATGCAAGGTCTCCAATTTCTGTGACGGGACACATGTGGGGCTTCCCATGGTGGGAAGGTCAAGAGTGACGCAAGCGGTTTAAAGACAACAGGTGCCGCCCGAGGTTTGAGCCAGGGCAATAAGCACAAGAACAAGGAAAGACGAAGATGAAACGAAGAGCTTTTATTTGCCTGGCGGCCACTGGAGCGATTGCTGTGGTCGCCCGGCCGGTCTTCGCATCGCAGGTTCGAATGGATGTGTACAAGGATGCCAGTTGCAGCTGTTGCGGTGAATGGGCCCGCGCGATGACTAAGGCTGATTTCAACGTGGTCATCCACGAGGAAGGGGATGTCGCGGCTATGAAAGCGAAGCTTCGCATTCCCGACGCCATGCAGGGATGCCATACCGCTGTCGCAGACGGCTACTTTTTCGAGGGGCACGTACCGCTGGAGGCCGTCTGGAAGGTGCTGAATGAGCGGCCGCGGATTGCCGGACTGACTGTTCCCGGGATGCCGGGCGGATCGCTGGGCATGGGCGATGATCCCAACCCCTCCTACGATGTCTTCAGTCTCAACAAGCCGGACATGAAACCGTCGCTGTTCATGCGCGTAGGCGGCTAGGAGCCGATCAACGCATCCCCCCAAAGGTCAATATCGCAGCGTTCACGACGGGCGCAGCGATAACGGCCATCTGGCGGTCGGCCGCAAGCGTGACACGCGCCCTTCGGGCGACGTCGTTCTCCAGCGCCAGCCCGGATTGCTGCGCTGATACTTACGGCGAGCCGACGTGGCCATTCCTCGCAAGCCGAAGCCGTCGATTTTTGTCAGGCCCATGAGAACCTCTGTAGCAGGAAGTCGGGCACTGCCTGATACTGCTCATAGAGAGCCGCAAGTGCTTTATGATCTGGCGCATTGTTCCGACACGCTTCGGCGTGGTGAACGCCGGTCATCACAAGCGCCGAGGAAATGCCGGCCTGGTTGGCGCCGGAAATGTCGGTGGCAAGACTGTCACCAATGGCGATCACTTCGGTCGCCGGCAGATCGAGAACTTGCAGCGCGCTGGTATAGGCAGACGCTTCCGGCTTTCCGAAGCGGATCACCCGACCGCCGATTGCTTCGTATCGGGCGGCAAGAGAGCCGGCACAAAGCATCCGTTGCCTGGCAATCATCATCTCAAGGTCCGGGTTGGCGCAGACCATTGGCAATGCCTTTTGCCGTGCCTGTCGCAGCAGATCATCACCCTTTTCCATGTTGCCGGTCGCCAGGATGAAATCTGCCTCCTCGATCCTCGCGACAGGCTCAAGCGCCAGCCCATCGAGAAGGTCCGCCAGCTCGGTCGGCCCGGCGTGCCAATAGCGCCGGCCGCCAGGCACCGGGAACGTCGCGCCACCTGCAAACGCCGCACGCGTCATCTCTCCCGAGGTGATGAGACCGTGATAGAGATCAGGTCCGAGGCCCATGTCAGAAAGGCGGGATTCGACGGCGCCAGCGCGCCGGGGCGCGTTGGACAGCAGGCAGATACGCATGCCGGCCGCACGCATTCTGGTGAGCGCCGCGTGAACCGGCTGGTAAAGCCTTGTGCCGTCATGAAGGACGCCGAAGATATCGAGCACAACACCGCGAAAGAACCCGGCCAATTCCTCTATCGTGCGCTCATCGGGCTGTCCCGTCTGCATCTTACAATCCTCATTATCGCGGCTGTGCTACTTGGGCGGTGTTGCCAGGTAAACAAGAACGGCCGTTAGAATGATGCCCGCTCCGGTGATGGTTTCGATTGCCGGCACATCGGCAAAGGCGAGCCACACCCACACAGCCGACAATGGCACCTCGGCAAGCAAGATCAGCGCAGTGTCGGCAGGTGGCAACCTGCGCGATCCGACGGCGAAGAACAGCAGGCCCAACGACATTTGAACAAGGGCAAAGCAGGCAAGGATTAAACCCTGCCCGGCCGAAACCGCAAGTGAAGGGGCAAGCATCGCGCCGGCGATCCCGGCAAACCCGTTCGAAAGCGCCACCAGAATGAGGCTTGATGCTTGCGATCGCCGGAACGCGATCGTCATCAACGCCATGAGGATCGTCATCAGAAGCGCAAGGCCATCTCCAGCAAGCCTGAGCCCGGATGATGCCGAACCAGAAAAGATCACCGCAGTGCCGATCCCAGCCGCCGCGCAAAGACCGGCAGTAGACAAGGAAAAGGGTTCCTTGATCGTCAACCGGGCGAGCAGCGACGTCAACAAGGGCAAGGAGCCGTGAATAACCGCAACATTGGCAACCGAGGTGAGGCGCAGTGCCGGAATGAAAGCGAGCATCGCGGCGGCCGACAGCATGGCGCCAGCAAGACCGGCTGGATCGAGCCTTGTAAAACCGCGATCGCGCGTGACCAATATAAGCGCAGAGGTAAAGACAAGAGCAAAGAAGCTGCGCCAGAAAACGACCGCCCAGACGCCAACCTCGATCAAGCCCATGTATAGGCCCGCTGTGCTGAAAAACACGGCAGACAAGAAAAGGTGAAACTGCGCTTGCCGTTCTACGCTCATGGGTGTTGCCCCGAAGGCGCAAAGCGATATCGGCGGGCGCATGCCCCACCCGTGCGGATCAGGATCTCCTGAGCCACCGTCGCTGCCGCACGAGCAAGGTTTTCGGGCGGTGCCGTCGCACTGATGAAATCCACGAAGGCGCCTATACGCGCGAGCCTGGCCGGTATGTCGGTCAGGTCGATTGCGCAATACTCCATCGAAACACGTCCGATGACCGGCACGGACCGCCCGGCAAACTCAGCAGACAGGCGGTTTGCGACCTGCCAGGCGAGGCCGTGCCTATAGCCGATCGCGACGATGCCGAGAACGGTCGGCCGATCTGCGAGAAATGTTCCCATATATCCGACGGCCTCGCCTCGCTGGACGTGTCGGATGTCGATCAGGCGGGCACTGAGCCGGACAACAGGTTTGAACGGGCTCGGCTCGAGGCCGGTATTGTTGAGCCCATAGAGTGCCGAACCGGTGCGCACCCTGTCGAAATGATAGTCGGCACCGAGAAAAACACCTGCCGAGGCAGCCAGACTGCGCGGCGTCGACGGCGCCAGCAGAGCGCACATGCCGACAAAGCGGTCCTTCTGCAGCCGATTGCGTGAATTTCCTGTGTCATCGGCGCAGGCAAGATGGCTCATGACCAGTTCCGGCACCCGCGGATTTGTGTGAAGGAGCGAACGGAGCTCGTCAAACCTTAAACCAAGTCGCCCAAAGCCCGTTTCGAGATTAAGAACATAGGGGATTGCCGCCAACGTGGCCGCAGCCACCTCCGCCGGCGTGCTGCAGACCGGCGTGAGGCGCCTTTCCCGATAGGCCTCGAGGCTGCCGTTGCGCAAGCCTTCGAGGATGGCAATATCGGCCCTCGCCAGACGACGGCGAAGGCGGATTGCTTCCTCCATGCTCGCAACAAAGAAGCTCCTGCAGCCAGCCTCCCACAGAGGCCCGACGACGCGCTCAAGTCCCAGCCCGTAAGCATCACTCTTGACGACCGCGCTGACAGCTACAGCCGGGCTCAGCAATGACCGCACGACCGTGAAATTGGCCTGGATGGCCCTCAGGTCGACCGAGAATACGGGCTTATACGACTGCATACGTAACCACCTATGATAGCGTACAGGATGCGAAGTATCTTTTGGTTGCAATCTATCGCGAACTGATCCATGATGCAATCATTAGATGCGAACACAATCGAATATCCGCTATGCGAGCATAAGGAGATGACTGATGGCACGGAAGGAACATCGAAAGAAGATCCTGATTGTCGGACAAGGCGTCCTCGGAGGAGACGTTCTCGACTTCCTGTTGCAGAGCGGCGCAGACATCGAGGTTGCCGTTGGCGCCCGCGACCCCGACAAGGCGCTTCATCGCGTCAATCTGGCGCGTTACACAGCCATGAACCTTGGTTTCTCGAACGCCGTCGACATCGTTCCGATCGATCTCAAGAACGTCGAAGCAACGGCCGAGCGCCTGTTGCAGGTAAAGCCTGACATTGTCTTTAACGCCACGACCCTGCACAGCTGGTGGGTCATCACCAAGCTTCCACCAGAGGCTTTCAAGCGCCTCGACGAGGCGCGTGGCGGAATATGGACGCCGATGCATCAGGTTTTGATCCGCAGACTGATGAAAGCCGTGCGGCTGGCCAATTCGGATGCGGTTGTCGTCAATGCCTCCTATCCCGACGTGGTCAACGCCTCACTTGCCGCCGAAGGATTGGCGCCTGCCGTAGGCATCGGCAATATTGCCAATGCGGTTCCTGGCATCCGGCTTGCCGCGGCCCACATGCTGGCTTTGCCGCCGTCCGCAATCGACATCAGGTTCTTCGCGCACCATTATCTCAGTTACCGGATGCCAAGCACCGGAGGAACGGATGGCGCACCCTATCACTTGAGCGTTTACGCGAACGGTTTGGAGGTGCCCCGCGACGAGATCGATCACGCAGCGCTTTTTTCCCTGGTTGCCGGACGCTTTCGCCGGATCAAAGGCCTTGCAGGCCAGTCGGTCACGGCCTCGTCGGCGACCGCCATGCTTTTGGCGCTGGCGCGTCGATCGGGAGACGTCGTCCACGCTCCGGGCCCCTTCGGCCTGGTCGGCGGATATCCGGTGAGAGTTTCACCGGACGGCCTGCTCGTCGATCTTCCCGCCAATCTCACTCTCGACGAAGCGATCGCTATCAACAGAGAATGCCAACGCTACGACGGGATCGAAAGCGTTGACGAGGATGGGACGGTGCGCTTTACCGAGGTCGCTGCCAGTGTCTTGAACGAAGTGCTTGGCTATGACCTTCAGGCCTACCGGCCGCAGGAATGCGAGGCGCGCGCCGAAGAGTTGGCGGCACACTTTGCACGGTTTGCCCGCGACAATGGAACGCCGGATGCAAGGGCAAGCTGAATATCCGCTAGACATCCGCCGGCTGCCGCATTCGGATACGCCGATAGTCCGTCTGGTCCGGGCGGCCAAGCGCGACCATCGCCTCCCGCTGCTGACAATCAAAAATGACCGAGAAAGCCGTCCCGGTCTGTTCGCGCGCCGACGGCGATTTGCAGATGGCGTCAGGCGCCCCGGAGCGATCCCTCAGCAATGCCGTAACGTCTACGATATCGCTCAAGGAAAAACGGCGCGCGGCGCGAAGGCGAGAGCGGCTCGACGGATAATGACGCGCGACCTCCTCCACGTCCTCCCACATGGCAGGTTTTGGGAAAAGCGGATGGTTCGTATGAACAATAGTGCGCACGGCGCGATCGGTCACTCCGGCCGAGGGCCCCAGTTCGACAACATGCAGATTGCCATATGCATCGCCAATGAGAAAGCAACGGCCGGACATATGTGGATGTGCGCGAAGAACACCAATCGCTGCGTCGACGCAGCTTTGTTCCAGCATCATGCGCCGGATCATGAGGCTCGGCAGACCGTCTTTCTTTGTGTCGAGTATCAGGTCGTTGTTCACCAGGGCAAGGCCATGCCCATTCATGCCCACCCAGCCAAGGGTACCTGCCGAGGCTATGGTAAGAAGATGCGATCCTGCACCCTCGTGGACGAAGACCGCCAGATGGCGTTCGGTGCCAGGCGGGGCATCCCAGTTCTGGGCAACGACGGCACCGTCGCCCCGAACCAGTCCGACCGACGTACAGCCCGTCCGACCCAGGGCAAAGTACTCGAAGGCAGAGAGCAGACAGACATCCAGAAGGGTGAGCTCGGTTGCTTCGGCAATACCGCAGAGTTCGGCGACGAGGTTCGGGGCGATGCTGGAAAGCCGATCAATGCAGACCGCTGCGCGACCCTCCGCCAGCGTCCAGCCTCCCCCGCCAGTCGACCGCCGCAAGTCCGCGTAAGCCTCGAGGATCATGCCGCGCAGTTGCGTGCCATGTTGGCGCCCTCGTTCTTTCGGCGATCCGCGCAGTGTAATGATCGGCAGTTTGGCTTGGTTCATGGGACCGTTCGGAATGGTTTATGCCTACATGGTCCATATTGTGGATATCGGAGGCAATCTAGTGTTTGCTCGTGTGGATTGTGCGAAACTTCAATGCAGCGCGGCGTGGGCCTTGGTATAAGCTAGCCGTTTTCGGGTCGCAGTGGCCGCCCCTGGAAGGGATGGAATGACAAAAATACACGGTCTGGATCACCTGCCGCCACGCAAGCAGGAAGAACTTGCCGAGGTCGCGCTTATGCAATGATGCGCTGAGATCACCAATTCCCGAACCTCGGATGGGTGACGCTGCCTGACCGCCTCAACCTCCGCCGCGTTGGAGCGCAATCCAACCTTGGTCAGGTAGTGGAATCCACGATGAATCTGTCCTGGTAGACGGTAGCTCGGTTTGCCGTTGGCAACAGAGTCAGGGTAGTCCCGCCATTATGGAAGCTGCGTCGCGGGACGGGGAACGCCGACCGCGCAACATGTGATGGGTCCTTGAAGCAGTCGATCCGCATCTCGGTAAGCACACGTACTTTACGCGCCGGATGCTAGCCCGGGGCCGGACCACATAGATGCCGCGTTCAGGGACGGGATAGCGCGTCATCACTGGCAATCGCCGGCACGAACGTGATGAGCGTGATGCCGCTCGCTGGCGAATGGCAGCGCGACTGGGCGCGCACCGAGCATGTCGAGGAACTGACCGAGATTTTCATCCAGCACTTCGGCGACAGCGACATCGCGTATCTTTGGGAACATCAGCTTCTCAGTCGCTACCATTCCGGGCCGCCTCCTCACAAAATCCTTGTAATCGGCCGGTCCAGTCGCGTTCCCTCCCAATAAAGGGTGCGGACCGCGATCGCGGCAATAATGCCGGTCAATGCTCCTCCAAGCACATCACTCACATAATGCGTACCGATATACACCCGGGAGACGGTAACCAGCAGGGCAGCGGCAAGGAACCATAAACCGATGCTGCCCTGCCAGATCCCAAAGCGCACCCGCAATGACACTGGCAAGCAGAAAGGCCAATCCGGTGATCAGATTGAACATTCCGAAGGCCGCGCCGCGCAGTTCTGCGGGCGCGGCATCCGCAATCAGCTTTGCCATCAACCCCTGGGTAAACCCCATGTGCAGTCCCCAGAGCACGACACCTAATCTGGCGCCAACAATACTTCGCGCAAACGCCGCGAGATCGGCGCAGACAAGCAGCGCCAGTGATCCCGAGACCGGAGAATTGGTCCGTCTACGGCGCGGTCATCTCGCGCCGGTGACGAAGACGTGCCTTCAATGGGCCGTCGTCAACTCGTTGAAGATGCCGCGCTTCTTCAGCGCGCTCACCAAAGCCGTAAGCGCGAGCACAGATGCAAACAGTGCGACCAGTAGAAGTGCATAGGACCATTCCTGTTCAGAAATGGAGTCCGCCGACACACGATAGAACTCCGTCACCAGAAGAGCAATCAGTGTCGACGATGCCGTGGAATAGTCCTTGGCGATTACCCGCTTCACATTGAACGTCATTCCCTCGGTCGACGCCGAAAACGCGCTTAGCTTAAGGCCCCATCGGGGGACGTCTCGGCAATAGGCACGATAGGCTCCTCCGAATTTTTCAGCGAGGAATTCCTCTTCCGCGTAGATAATACATTGATAGATGAAGCCGAAGAGTAGGCAACCTATAACGACGACTGCGGGGTTGCCGTGGAACAGGAAAAGCCCTGAATAAATGAGCATGTTCCCTACATACAGGGGATTCCGGCAGACACCGAACATGCCTTCGGTGACGAGGTCTTTAGCATAGACCCGCTTGTTGAGGCCGCCTCGCTTTATGTACGCATAGCCGATCACGGTCGCCCGCAAGACCAGTCCGCTGAGCACGACGAGTAAGGCAACAAGATCCTTCCCCTGCTCGAGCCCAATGCTACCCCAAATCGCGGTCGCCGGAGGCGCAGAGATGAACAGCACTAAGATGATCAGTGGAAACGCCTGGTTTCGGTACTTGAAGAAGAAAGTCCCGATCGTAAGCATAAGATTCTTCATGACAATTCGTCTCACTTTATCGCGACGATGCCGCAGAAGTTATACCATCGGAAGAATACTTCCGTACTCTTGAACCCGACCTCTCGCAGCAACTGGATATTCTCCTCGAGCCGATAGGGAATCAGGACATTCTCCAGTGCTTCGCGCTTTTTCGAAATCTCAATGGAGGAATATCCGTTCCGGCGTTTGAAGTCGTAGTAGTGATCAATAAACAGCCGGTTGAAGGTCGTGTCTTCGCTGGTCAGCTTTTCAATGAGCAGAAGACACCCGTGCTCGTTGAGCCCCTGGTAGATTGTCTTCATAACGCGCTCGCGAAAGAGCGGCCGGACAAATTGCAGGGTCAGGAGCATCGTGACGACGCTTGCGTTTTTCACGGAGAATCCGCGATGAATGTCGGCTGTGATCAGGTCGATCGATCGGTTTGTTCCCGAAGCTTCGATCTTCTCCGCGGCCTTCTTCAGCATTTCCGGCGCATTGTCGATTCCGACAAAATCCACATGGCTGTCCACGATGTGATCCAGCGCGAGCAGGGTCGTAGCTGTCGAGCAACCGATGTCATAGAGGTTTGACTGGGGCTGCGCAAAATCCTGTGCAAGCTCGCAAACCATTCGCTGCATCTCCCCGTAAAAGGGGACAGAGCGGCTGACCATGTCATCGAAGACACTGGCCACTGTAGAGTTGAACGAAAAGTCCGCAACCGGATCGCGCTCGTCGGCAAACACTTCGTCACGCGAATTAGTGTGCAGAATTAGACGGTTAGACTGATCGGCCATTTCCGCTCCCGAGGTATAACGATGTAGATGGGCATGCTCACTTCCCCAAGAGCGGGCCCGGCGCACTGCGAATTGCTCATAGAAGTCTGACGGCGACCTGAACGCTACCAGTCAAATCGGATGACGGAGGAGCCGCTTGACGTCGAGGTATGCGCCCCGAACCCGATGATGGCTGCAAGCGCAACCGCCACGCCGAACAAATATGCACTAAGCGCATGGGAACTGTGATTTCCCCAAAAATGGCTCCATCGATCGTTCACTGTTGGATTCGCCGTATGCGCGCCGAGAGTTCGTCCAAGCCAAACGGCTTGACGAGAAAGTCGTTCGCGCCTCCCCTCATTCCGTTCCAGCGATCGCTTATCTGGTCTTGAGCCGTCATGATGATAACCGGCACCTGATTGTCGCCATCCCGGATGTTTTGGAGGAGCGAAAGACCATTGCCGTCAGGAAGCCGCAAATCCAGGAGCACGAGGTCGTATTTTTTTGACACCAGCTTGCGGGTGGCATCCTTCAAATTCACGGACCAGTCGACTCGATGCCCATCAGCGACGACATGCGTGGAAACTGCTTCCCCGATGTCGATGTTGTCTTCCACGACAAGCACATTCACCGGCTCGCGCTCCTATTTTCCGCGTTGTCGGGCCGCGATCGCATTCGTCAAGAGTTTCCACTCCTGCACTTCGCAAACACGTCGAGGTCGCGCTCGTAAACGGATGTTGCTACGTTCATCATTCCGAGCACGCTGTGGAAAAGGTTGTCGTGTGACTTTTCGGTCGTGGTTTGCTGTTGAAGGCATGAAGCATCGAGGGCGATGGATTTGGCAAAGTCGTCGTCAAACCACGTGAGGAATGGCACATGTGTCTGTTGCACTGGAGCAAAAAGATAGGGCGTTCCGTGTAAATAAAGGCCGTTTTCGCCAAGGGATTCCCCGTGATCAGACATATAGATCAGCCCGGCCGCCATCTGTCGGGATCGAGACTTAAGCCGATCGATGATCGTCGCGAGGAAGTCGTCGGTGTAGAGGATCGAATTGTCGTATGCATTGACAATCTCCTCCGGGGAGCACTTGCCAAGTTCGGCGGTTCTGCAGTCCGGCTCAAACTTGCGTTGCGCTTGCGGATATCGGAGATAGTAAGCAGGTCCGTGGCTCCCCAGTTGATGGAGTACCAGGACACTGTCGCCTTTGACTTTGTTCAGCCAGTCATCCAGCTTATCGAGGAAGATCCCGTCGAGACACTCTCCCCCCTGACAGAACCGTGGGTCTGTTGAGTTCGCCAGGTCAATGTATTTAATCCGATTAGCGACGCCCTTACTGCCGGTGTTGTTGTCGAACCAGGCAACGTCAATTCCGGCATGTGCAAGGACGTCAACGAGCGTCTCATTGGCCACGGCCTTTTCATGACTGTATTCGGAGCGAGTGAAGCGTGAGAACATGCAGGGAATTGACGTGGCGGTAGCCGTTCCGCAGCTCGTCGTATTCGGGAAATAGATGACGTTCTCCGCTTTTAGCCGCGGGGTGGTCTCCCGCTGATAGCCTCCCAGCGAGAAATTTTGAGCGCGTGCTGTTTCGCCCGCGACGATAATTGTCACTCGGGGTTTATTGATTCGTGTCACAGGCGGCTTCACAACGGCGTCGGAACCGACGGGCTGAACAACGATGGACGCTTCTTTCCCGGCACTGAGAAAATATCGTACGGTGCTGACGATCGGCGTG
The DNA here is from genome assembly GCF_002211315.1 of Rhizobium sp. R693. Lineage (NCBI taxonomy): Bacteria > Pseudomonadati > Pseudomonadota > Alphaproteobacteria > Hyphomicrobiales > Rhizobiaceae > Rhizobium > Rhizobium sp. R693. Next base: position 71,392 of record NZ_LOKY01000010.1, read on the forward strand.
ACCGGATTGACGCTCTTGGTGATGTCCCGCCGCTCTCTAACAGCTGCCGTATACTCTCGCGAATACGTTAAGCCGCAGATGCCGAAGATCGCGAGCGAGGCAGCGATGGCTATCAGATTGCAGACAACCTTGCTGATGAAGGGACGGTGATCGACCCTGACCCAGGCTATAGCCAACGAAGGCAGAACACCGAATATTGCAACATGAATGGCAAGATCAGGCGTTATCAGATGCTGCGCTTCTGCCGGCGTTGTCTCCATCGCGTTGCGGATCATGTCGCTGTCGATGACGACGCCGAACGTGTCCGTAAAATGCGACGCCACCGCCGCTACAAGGACAAGAAAAATCAAAAACGGCTTGATGAGAAACTTTATCGAGAACGGGGTAACAGCCGCAACAAACAGAGCCAGCATTGCGACGTACAATGCCAACAAGGGGCCGCTTCCATTCCCGAGATACGCAGTAGCCTTCTGCCAAAAAGCGTTGTTGCAGAAGACAAGGACATAGCAGGCTGTTAGAACGCAGAGCAGGATGCTGCCGAGCTTTGGCCGCAGATCGCTCAGTTTTGTGGACGATACCGTCACTTTTTACCTCTCGACGCAAACCCATCTTTTGAAGAGGGTTGCTGACAATAGCCTGAAACCCGAAGTGATGAAGGGAATGTTCAGGTTCGGTGATTAGCCGCTTCCCATTGCGACGCACGACGGCCACAAACGCGACCGGCTGCCTGGCAAATTGCTGGGCATGATCTTGATTGAGATGTGTGTCCGAGTTCCCTTAGCGAGCAGGCATGGAGCCGATTCGGTTCGAAATGCACCAGGATCCCAAAAACGCTGCCTCGCCGTCTGATGTTCTGGCAGCGTGGATTTCTTTCCGTCAGCCATCGTGATCAAATCATGGCTTTTGTCGACGGTCCGGCTTGCGGTTCCTCCGGCAATCTCTGGCGGCCATAGCGAACTAGGTGGCGTCATCGGTTAGCAGCGCTCCCAGATTTACGTTCCCTCCATTGAGGTGTACAAGCGGCAGTAGCATTATCCGTACTGCAACCTGCTCTCAACCATCCGTCGGCCAGGCCTTTCTGAGTTGAGATCAATCTGCGGGGCTTTCGATGAGCACTTCCCTGATGGATATCTTGGCGGATTTCTTGGATGCATCTGAGGGAAACGTCGACAGAGGCCAGTTGATGGCTGCCCTTGAGCGGGCGACGGGCCGGCTTGGCATGCAGCACTTTGCGGCGACATTCCTTCCCCTCCCCCATGAGCGGCTGGACACCTATTTCATCTGGGAGAATTGGCCCGGCCAGTGGTTTGAACGCTATCTGAAACTCAACTATTTCCACGCCGATCCGGTCGTCCGTTTTATCCGGCGCTCCGGGCGCTCGGTGATCTGGTCACAGTCGCTAAAGCTGCAAGCCCTGCCGTCAAAGTCAAAGCGGATCATGGACGAGGCGAGTGATTTTGGCCTTGTCGACGGGCTTACCATCCCGCTTCATTCGCAAAACGGCATCGACGGCGTCTTCTCGGTTGCAGGCAGACGCGCGAGGCTCACGCCGCCAGAGGTTACGCTATTGGAGATCGTTGCAACGCGCGCTCACCGTCGCCTGCTCGACCTTGCCCCCTCGCCTGAACCACCGCGCGAAGACCTTACGGTCACAAAGACCGAGAGCGAATGCCTGACATGGTGCGTTGCCGGCAAGACCGATAAGGAAATTGGAGCCATGACGGGCCGCTCGCCTCGCACGATCCAGACGCACATTGGCAACCTTCAGCGCAAGCTTGGTGTCGCCAACCGAGCCGAACTTGTGGCGGAAGCGTTTCGCAGGGGCTTCCAGCGCTAAAAAATACGACATTTTACGAATAGTTTTTAATTATCCGAGGTTGCATCCTATCCGAATGCACGCGGGGATCTTGGAATGTTGAAAGTTATTCATGAGGCAGATGACCCTGAACTTATGCATGAGGTCTGGCTTTTCCGGCACCAGAGGTTCGTTGAGCAACTCGGCTGGGAAGAACTTCGCCGAAAAGACGGCCGCGAACGGGATCAATACGATACCGCGGATGCCATACATGCGGTTCTGATTTTCCGCGGGAGAATAGTTGGGTATTCGAGGCTCATTCCAACGACACGTCCGCATTTCGCTGGCAGCTTGGGCGGCCATCTCTCGGCCAGGATGCCCACAGGGCCCTCTATATTCGAGTGGAGCCGCTGCGCAACGGTTCTCGACGCGCCACCGATCGGCGCTCACGCCGCTTCTGATCTGCTGATGACTGGTGTCCTCGAATGCCTCGTACAACTGAACGCCAGGACGATCGTCTTCGTGACCTACACGCCCCTCGTCAAAATGATGCAGCGGCGCGGGTATCCGGTAAAATGCCTGGGCACCGTTCCGCTCAAAAATGGTGACCGGGTTGAGGTTGTCTCCTCAAGCTTACCGCCGAACCTCCTTCCACTGCATCGGCAAAGGCACGATATCAAGCAATCATTGTTGGTTTGGGGGCGTAACGGCGGTGCCACTGCTCAGCGTCCTCCGACCGCTGCGTAGCGTCGGTGCCGGGCGGTGGTCCGCCGCGGGAAATCCCTGCTGGATGATGGCGATGCCCGCCGCTTCGCGATCGCGACCGTGCATGAGGAGACGTCAAACCTGCTCAGGATCATCGAGGAGATCTGTCATCGCTACCCCCCGAATGACGACCTGAATTTCGTGCGTTATCTGCTGCGCATGATTGTCGCCGAGACGAAACGGACGATGCGTCCAGACGATCCATGATTTCTCGATACGTTGCCCGACAAATGCATCCGCTAATGTTAGGACACCCTCCTAAAGTTCTTTGCAAACGTGAATCCTGTTGATAGACTACAACTCAGGCGATGCATTCGCCTTGGGGCGTGGAAACCCCATTCAAGCTTATTGCTCTTTATTCGAGCGTATTCTTCGCGACCAATTCGTCGGGGAGCCTATGGCGTATGCAAGAGGCGTTCGCGCTAAAGACCATGGGGCCGCCAGCTTGACGGTTTTTCACCTCCCCGGCTTCTGGTTGCCAGCCTTGTCTGGCCAGCGGGAGCGCTTTTATGTTGCAGAAACCATTGGCTGATGCCGCATCGACCCTAACCGATGCCACAAATGAAACAACCGCCCAGCATATTGCCGATATTGAGGTCGGCAAGCGCATCAAGAAGCGCCGGCAGCAACTCAGGCTGTCTCAAACAGCGCTTGGCGCAGCGGTCGGCGTGTCGTTTCAACAGATCCAGAAATATGAACGAGGCGCAAACCGCGTAAGCTCGTCGACCCTTTACGAGATCGCCCATGTTCTCGAGACGCCGATCACCTACTTCTTTGAAAGTCTGGGGCAGCGCTCGACGCTTGCAAACTGCGAATTGAACCGTAAGGCGGCCGTCCGGGAAGAGTTCGTCGCCACCGATGAGGGGCAGCGACTGGTGGATGCGTTTCTCGCAATTCCGAAGAAGATGCGGCCGAAGTTCATTTCGCTGCTGGCGACGTTTTCAAGTGAGCTTTGAGGCGCCGTTCTGCCGAATATAAGCGGTACCGCGGCGGCGGCTTCGCACATCTCTCACCGGCGGACCAAGTGACCGCCGGCGCGGCCATATGTCATTGCAGCGGTGACCGTCTACGCACCCGGTTCCTTTTGAAGCGCAAATATCGAATCCAGGATCGTTGCGACCGTCCGCAGGGTCTCGGGCGGAAGAGCCTGTATCATCTTCGTGATGCGCCGACGTTCCAGGGCTTCTTCCCTCGTATGACCCCAAAGATGGGGAGCCGCATCGAAAAGCAGATCATCTGGAAAAATGCCAAGGACTTCGCAAAGGTGTAGCACCTGGGTGGCGTGAAGCTTCGTCACCGCCCGCTCATAGCGTCCGTAGACCGCCTCGATTGAACCGATAAGCATGGCGAGCTCGGCCCGCGACAGGTCTTTCTGCTTTCGAAACCTGCTCAACGCGTCGGCAATGGTTTCGTCCATCGCCTGCGTGGACGCAATTCCGTCAAAGCCTGGGCGGCGATAGACCGGTCGATCCACTTTCGCGTCGGCGGTTGGCTCGAGTCCTGTCTCGGTGATGTAGCTGTCAGTCCTAGCTGTCATGCATTCCCGCTCAAATCGATGCGTTGGTTTATAGCACTCATCCGGCGATTGCCTATGCGGTTTTCCCGACAACCGCTTTTCCACGAACCTCTTTCCGGTCCTGCATTTTCATGAGGTGAGCTAAAGAAAGGGTAACGATGTGAGAGCCGAACTGCTGAAACGGATCAGGGCACACGAACGTTCTCTATCAATGGTGATTGAAATGAAAGGACGCGTCACCGGCGGCAACTCCACACGCCTTGCAATAGACGAGGTGCTCGCAAGCGAAGCTGCAACAAGAGATGACCTCATCGACTGGGAAGCACCGACGGTCACGCTCGCGGTCGAAAAACTACTTCACCTTCTCGCGCACGTGCTTGCAGGCCAAATCGCTCTCGACGAAGAGGCGCTGGCGAAAATAAGGGCGCAAAGCCGGCGTTTGCAAAGCGAGGCCGAAAACTGACTCCGCAAGGCGGAGCTCGCCTCGTTGATCGCGACTTTCGACGGTTCTCGCGACTATCGACTGTTGTGTATGTCGGCTCTGATCCGGGCCAGTTCCCCCTTAAGCAGCAACGTCGCCAATCAGTGAGCCGGCGGGAATATTCCATGCTTTGCTAAGCTTTCGAATCTGGTCCAAGTTGATCTCTCGCTTGCCGTTCAGAAGATCGGCCGCTCGCGCCTTGGAGCCAATGACAGCCACAAGGTCGGCCCGGCTGTAATTGTTCGCAACCATCACCGACTTGATTACCTCGACCGGACTCGCCGTCGGGATGGGGTAATGCTTGGCTTCATACTGTTCAATCAGAAGGACGAGCGCGTCAAAATGAGCAGCCTCATCGGACCCATCGTCGGGCTCGTTCTCGAAATACGGCCGAACCGCCTTCAACGCAGCATTGTATTCGTCTTCACTCTGAAGCGTCCGAAAAGCTTTCAAATTCAACATATCGATCTCCCTTCACCTCAGAGTTTATTCACGTCGATCGCATCGTATTGGGCGTGGGTTCCGACAAAAAGGACGTAAATCCGCCTTGAGCGAAAGGCGACCAACCCCACTATGCGGTGCTTGTTGCCGCCAACATCGAAAACAACCTTGTTGCCAATGACGATATCAGCCGAGTTGAAGGTTTTCTTCAATTCGCTGTAATTGGCCCAACTCGCCTTGGACGCGGTGGCATACCATTCCGTCATTGCAGCTTCAGCAGTCGCTCTTGGTGTCCCTTTGGGCAAGCCACTCCAAAACTTGACCAAGGCGGATTTGGCGATAACGTTCATTCTCACTCCCTAGCTAACGCGTTCCCAATCTGGAAACAAGTCCCGAAATTCCCAATTTGGAAACTTTCGCGGTGCGTGCGCTCAACCGGCCACCAACAGCGGCGTCGGAAATCGGTCGGGCGCAGTTCAAGCGGCATCTCGCGTCGCCGGCACGCCGCACGCGGCAGAAACCGCATGCGGGGTGTCAGCATGCCGGCAGTCAATTGCCAACCTCGGCAGCACCATCAGCGTCGACCAGATTGCATCTGCATATCCGTTCGCCGGCTGGTCGCCCCTTTCGGGAAATTCCGCAATTTTGACCTGGCCACCGTCGCCAAACAGATGCCAGCGACGCAGGCACCGGTCAGCGCGTCAAGTCGAAATAGATCCGCGAGTGTTTGTCACCCGTCTCATCACGGATATCGAAGTAGTAGGGCTGTTCGCGACGTGGTCGCGCCACGTACTCGGTGTAGGCGCAAGACCGGTTATCGTGGTAGACGCGGGAGGTGCCATCGGGCCTGACCTCAGTTCGATCTTTATCGGCAAAGCCACGAGACGTCCACGCACCGCCCCGGCAATCGTTCACCGGTCGCATGCAACGCGACAGTTCAGTGCGAGTGCCAGCGCGCCCGACGCCGCCTTCCGTTGCAGACCATCCTGGAGGACAATTGGCAAAGGGCTCATACCCCGGTTTTCCAGCACGAGCTTCAGGGCAGGTCGGCCAGGAAAAGCCTGGGGCTTTCATTGCCTGGATCAGGCGGTCCATCGGCGGATGGCATTCGGGCACACCGTGCCACGACGGGTTAGACGAGGCCACGCAAAGGAGCACCTCGCAACCCCATTCGTCAGCAGCAGCCAAGCGCGGGACGAACGAGACCACAAGCACAGAGACGGCGACAAGAATAGACTTCATATTCTCAGTCTCCTTACCTGGTTAGCGGTCGGTACGCCTCGGCAAGCGCTTGGCGTCAGCAAAGGGTGGCGAGATTTCCGAGCGCCGGTCGACCAGCAGATTGTAGTCGGCAATGGGACGCCGGCGCAGGGTGCGATCCACGGCGCTTGCCCGCCACTCATTCATGTCGAGAACATACGTGCCCCACATCCCGTGTCGAGCCGCCATGGCGTGCTTTTCGGCCGATCGGTACAGACTGTCTGGAACCCCGTCGGCGGCGACTTTCGCAAGACCGACCCTCAAAAGCTCGAGAGCCAGATCACGTCCGCCAACCAAACAACGCCCGAAGAGCGAACGGTTTGCGCTCTTGACAAGACAGTTGACCGGACGGTCTTGCATCGTCCTCTTCAGCCAGGCCCGGGCAAATGCGCCGCACGGCACGGGCTCCAGCCGATCGCCCGTCTCCGCTCGCAGGTCGGCATCAAAAGACCACTGCGGCAGTGCGCAAGCGTCGATACCGGCGAGCGTGACGTCGAGGCCCTCTTTTGCAAACCGAAGGGTGCGGCCATCGACGGCAGATGCTCTGCCGTCAATTCTTGATATGGCCGCAGATGACAATGAGCGAAGCTGGCCAGGCGCGAAATCAGGCGGGCAGGATTGGACAGCATCGAGCCGGTCGGGTCTTTTGCTCTCAGGCCAGATATCGCCGGTCTCCCGTCTCAGGCCGGAATGCGCCAGGATTTCGCGGGCTTCAGCGACTGTGGCGCTTCCGTCGCAGAGCATGATCGCCAATGCGAAGCACCCGCCCCATCTCATCGCTTTGTCCTCGGATCAGCCCACATGCCGTACCCCTGGCGGCCGATCCTTTCTTCCTCCGCGAGATCCGGACGCATCGGCGATCCATCAGGCCCTGTTGCCAGACGAAGTGCACCCAAAGACACCAATTCCTCTTCGAAATTGCTGATGCTGTCGAGCGATCCGGGGAAATAGTAGTAACCAAAGCAGGTCACATCCTGCTTTGGCGCAGTCGCCTCGGACAGAAAGGCCCGGCAAAGGATGACCTTCGGGAACTTGAGGAGGATTTCCAGTTGCTGCCGGGCAAAGTCCTGGCAGCGTCCGGCAAAACCTTCCTTCCGGTTGACCATCTCTCCCTGGCAAGGCTCCACGCCAAAGAGATGCAGGATGGTCTTGCCGTCGATCCTGATATCGGTCGGCGAACTGGCGCGAAACCCGGTCGCCGAGGCGTATCCTTTGCGCGAAACGACCGTCCTGTTCCCGTCGTAATATTCGACGACCAAGACCGTTTTTCCCGGCGCGGCAAGAGACTTGATATAGCCGGGGTCGACGGGCCCAGCAGCAAGGGCGTCAGACGTAAGTCCGGATATCCCTGCAAGCAGCGTGACGATCGAGACCATTCGGCTTTGAACGATACCAGTTTGCTTCATCCTCACACCCCCGCAACATCACTCGCAGATCATGCCGGCTTCATTTGCAAACTATATTAGTTCCTTTTTATGGTTGACAGCAAGCAATTTCTGATGTCGTTTACCTCCCTAACGAACGCATAGGTGTCCGATGATCAGCAAGTACCGGATGGCATTGATTGCGACGCTTTCGTGCCTGCATTCATTAGCGGCAAAATCTCAACATATTGAGATCACGTCACAATCATACATGCCTTTGCATGCGCCAGCCCCTCGCTCCGCGAAGCAAGGGCCACAACGTTCGTATGTCCAGATCAGCCCTGAAGGGAGTGTCGCTGCTTCGGGAGCACACGACGACTGGTATCGCTTTATGGACTATTATAGTTCTTTCTCTGGTCCGTTTGCGCAAGGCGGACGGGGAGCGCCAGGTTTCCCGCAATCGGCGCGGTCCCAAACCAAATCAGTTCATCTCGGTCCCGGCCTGGCCTTAGCCTCGACACCGGAATGTGGCGCCTCGCCGTTGTCGGTGGAAGACATCCAGGCATTGGTTGCAGCAACCGCTGGCCGTTATGGTGTGGACCTGAGCTTCGCATTGGCGATCGTGTGGACCGAAAGCCGCTTCGACCGGGTCCGTAACAGCCCCAAGGGTGCACGCGGGCCGATGCAGTTGATGCCGGAGACTGCGAAGCGCTTCGACGTGGCTGATGTCTGTGATCCCGCCGACAACATCGACGGCGGCATGCGCTATCTGCGGGCGCTTCTGGACAAATTCAAAAGCCCGATCATTGCGGCTGCGGCCTACAACGCCGGCGAACAGGCAGTCTACGACAGCGGCGGCATCCCAGCCTATCCCGAGACCGTCCGTTACGTCGCCTCCGTGATCAACCGGCAACTTGGGCTCGACTTTCCTGCGAAACGAACAAGCCGTAGCCGCAATCAGTCAACCGACATCGACAACACACTGGCGGGCGATGTGCTTTGGGCGACAACACCGAAGTTCATCGGTGGGGTCATGCAGTTCTGAACCGAAAGGAGATGACCATGAAGCTTCTACTGTCTCATCGTCAAAGGAGATGGGCGCGCGGCGCTGCCGTTCTCGGCGCTCTTTGCCTGATGCAGTTTGCCGCAGCCGACCTCGCCATGGCGCAGGCGACCAATCAGGCCTTTGCTCCCCTGCAGACCGTCGTGCAGGCCGTCGTCGATTTCATCACCGGGCCATTCGGACGTCTCGTCGCCATCATTGCCGTCATCGGCCTCGGGTTTCTTGCCTTCGCAGGTCGCCTCAGCTGGTTCACGGCAGGCGCGGTCGTTTTAGGCATCGGGCTCGTCTTCGGTGCGCCCGCCATCGTCGACCAATTGATATCGACGGTCGGAAACTAAGCCATGGCCGCCCCGCAGGAAGAAGAACCCCACTTGACCCCCTGGTGATCGGCCTCACGCGTTCACCGACGCTATGGGGCGTACCCTACATGGCAGTCGTCATCGTCATCGGGCTCACAATCATCGCCTGGCTGATAACCAACGAGCTGTGGGCGCTGATGACGGCGCCATGCGCCTACGCCGCTCTTTTCACTCTCTGCAGCTTTGACGCGCGCGTCCTCGATGTGCTGCAGGTCTCCACGCGGTTGACGCCACGGACGCCGAACAAGGCGTTCTGGGGCGCAAACTCCTACGGGCCATGATCATGCTCAGCGTCATCCGCGAAGAACTCGGCTTCGGATCCGTGCACCATCGCGAACGACCGATGGCCAGACACATCCCTTACCTGCGTCACGTCGCCGACACCGTCATCAAGCTCGAAGATGGCGCCCTCATGAGCGTCATCAAATTGGACGGACTGTTCTTTCAGACCGAGGACCAGGCCGAGATCAACATGCGCGCGGTCGTCCAGAATACGTTGATCCGGGCTCTCGGCTCGAGCCGCTTTTCGCTGTGGTCGACGGTGATCCGCCGACAGGTCGATACCGTCATTGCCGGCGAGTTCGACGATCCGTTCTGCGCCGAACTTGACCGCCGCTACATGGGTTGCCTTGGCCGCAAGCGCATGTTCAGAAATGAGCTTTACCTGACGGTATTGCGCTCGGGCATGCGTGGCGCGCTGGCCGTCGGTGACCGCGTCAGGCGTCTCCTCGGGCAGGCTTTGGGCCGAAACGCAGAGGAAGATCAACTTGTCGAGGCCGTTGGCGAGCTCGAAGAGCTTGTCGGCAATATCGTGCGCGACCTTAGCAAGTACGGTGCGACAGTCCTTGGTATTTCAAGCGTCAACAACGAGCCCTACTCGGAGCCTTCGGCGTTCTTGAACACCATCCTGACCTGCGGCGTGGCCCGCAAGATGCGTCTTGCGCGCATGAGCCTTGCCAATTTCCTTGGGACATCACGCCTTCATTTTGCACGCCGCACCATGCAGGCCCAGGGGCCGGTGACGGAAGATGATCGCTTCGGAGCGATGCTGTCTATCAAGGAATATCCGCCGTTCACGGGTCCGGGAATGCTGGATGGCCTCTTACAGGTGAATCACGAGTTCATCCTAACCCAGTCCTTTACACTCGCCGACAAACCGATTGCTCAGGAACGCATTTCGAGGCTCAAGCGGCAGATCGGAGCGTCAGACGAGGCCGGCAGCGATATCGAAAACGATATCGATTTTGCGTTGAACAGCCTGCTCAACCAGGAGGCCGTCTTCGGCTTCCATCATCTTTCGCTCTTTTGCCTGTCGCGCGACCTCGATGGCGTCAACAAAACGATCGCAGATCTCGGTGCCTGCCTCACCGACATGAACATCAACTGGCTGCGCGAGGACCTGAACCTTGAGGCAGCCTTCTGGGCGCAACTTCCGGGCAATCACGCCTATATCGCCCGGCGGGCGATGCTTTCGAGCGCCAATTTCTCCGGCCTTTCGTCGATGCATAATTTCGCGAGTGGCCAAAGCGATGGAATGCATTGGAAAAGGCCGGTCACCATTCTGGAAACCTCCAGCCAGACACCCTACTGGTTCAACTTCCACCAGCGTGATATCGGCCATTTTCTGGTGACCGGGCCAACCGGATCCGGCAAGACCGTCGCTCTTGCCTTTCTGCTGGCACAAGCGTTCAGGGTGAAACCCTCGCCGCGCGCCGTCTTCTTCGACAAGGACCGGGGTGGCGAACTCTTCCTGCGGGCGATGAACGGCTCATACGAGATCCTCACCCCGGGCGTGCCGACCGGTTTCAATCCCATGCAGATCCAAAACACCGGTGAAAACCGGCAATTTCTGCTCCGCTTGCTCAAGGCAATGCTCAGCAGGGACAAAGACCACACATTCGATCAGGAAGAAGAGGACACGCTTGAACGTGCGATCGTTCGGCTCATGCGCGAGCCTGCGGCCGAGCGAACGCTGACCAACCTGGCCGGGCTCCTCACCGGACGCTCACGCGCCGGGCCGGACGACCTTCATGCGCGGCTGCGCCCCTGGATAGAAGGCGAAAAGGCCTGGCTCTTCAACGCGCCCCGCGACGTCCTCTCGTTCTCCGAACGGCGCGTCTTCGGCTTCGACATGACGAACATCCTGGACAACGACGATCTGCGCACCCCGGCGCTGATGTACATCTTCCATCGGCTGGACGAGCTCCTCGACGGCAACCCGGTCATGATCTTCATGGACGAGGGCTGGCGCCTGCTGAAAGACCAGATCTTCAGCGATTTCATCGTCGACAAGATGAAGACCATCCGCAAGCTGAACGGCATTGTGGGCTTCGCCACCCAGTCTGCTGCAGATATCGTCCGCTCACCGGCCGCCCACACGCTGATCGAGCAGTCTGCCACGACGATTCATTTTCCCAATCCGCGCGCCGACGAGGAGAGCTACATTCACCGTTTCGGGCTGAGCGCCAAGGAATTCGGCTTCATCCGCAACACCCCTCCGGAAAAGCGATCCTTCCTGATCAAGCACGGTCATGACAGCGTCATTGCCCGGCTCGATCTCGATTCGATGCCGGACCTGATCAAGGTGCTTTCCGCACGCAAGGAAACCATCGAGGAATGCGCCCTGCTTCGCAAACAGCACGGCGATGATCCCTCCGGCTGGCTGGCAAGGTTCTGCGGTTGGGAGGAAGGCCGGTGACGAGCGAGGCAGCACAACGGCCGCCATGCGCCGCCCTCCTCCTGCTTGCCGCCTCAGCGATCAGCCTGAGTGCGGAGCTCGCAAGGGCAGAGGTTCCAACCTTCGACAAGAGCAATCTTGATCCGCGTGCGCAGCGCGACAAGACGACCGCCGCGCTCGAGGACACCGATCATGATCGCTATACGATCCACACCTCGGTTACCTGCTCGATGTACCGGCCAGGCCGGCGCAATGACCCAATCGGCGCCGCCCAAGGCAATCCGGAAATCTCCGGTCTCGTGCGTCGCGTCGCCCGCGAATCTGGTGTCGACGAAAACCAGTTCCTCGCCCTCGTCTATCAGGAGAGCCGCTTCAATCCATGCGCCAAGTCCGGCGCCGGAGCGACCGGGCTTGCTCAGCTGATGCCGGACACAGCCGCCCAGCTTGGTGTCGACGAGAACAATATCGAAGAAAACCTGCGGGGCGGGGCGCGCTATTACAGGCAACAACTATCCAATTTCGGCGGCAACATGAACCTCGCCCTTGCGGCGTACAATTCCGGCCCGGGAAATGTCAGCAGGTATGGCGGCATTCCACCTTTCAAGGAAACACAAGGCTATGTGGCGGCAATTACCAAGGACTGGCTGCCGGCCTTTGGTGGATCAGACAAGTCGGGTATTCCCTTGAATTTCGGGGGTGGGCAAACAGCCTATACCGGCATGCGCAGCTCGACCCTGAACGCCATGGCGATCAGTACGTCGACGTCTGCCAGCCTCGACAACGTCGCAAGCTGGTACCAGCAGCTCTCAGCGTTGCAGACCGGAACCATCCAGGACAGCTGGGATCACAATTCGACGGCCCGCAACGCCAATCTCGAGATGATGAACAACATCATCAGGCTCGGCGCTGCCATGGCGGATCTCTTGAATTCGCGCAATGCCATGGCATCGGCCAATCTCTCCGGCTCCTCGCAGACGAGCAGCAGCAAGGAAGATCACCCGGCAGCGCCAGACACACCGGGTCTCTGCGACCCGCGACAAGATCTGGTCTGGAGTGCCGCGGACCAGGCCTGCATCGAAAAACGCCCCGATGTGAACCAGGTGCAGCTGATGCTGCGACCGCAATGATGGGAGAACGAAAAATGAGAGCTGACGTCCTGACAATGTCCATGCTGCTGTCCATGCGGTCGGCTGTTCTCGCCGACGTGCCGGTCATCGACAAAACCAACTATCAGGTCGCCAAAAAGACCGCCGAAACGACAGACAGGATCCTTGACACCAACAAGCACATCCTTTCGACGGTAGAGGACACGCTGAAGGCCGTAACCGGAGACCGGGCCAGCACCGCAGCACCCCTCAACAATCTGGCGATCGGAAAAGGCTTCAGCGTCTCGCAGATCCCGTCGTTTGACAACATCGTGAAGGAGGGTGCGCCGCACTTCGGGTCGATGAGCGGCGACATCGCCAAAACAGCGACCTTGTTCATCAATGGCCTGCAGCTGGTCAAGAGCCTGTCAGGCAAAGACAACAGCAGCTTTTCGGGCGACAAGTCCTATGAGCAGCTGGTCAACACCGTGCTCGGCGTCCAGGCCCTGACCAACGGTGCGCAACAGGCAGCGCAAATGCGGCGCAGCGCCTTCGAAGGCGCCGGCGCCCGGATCGGGACTGCCGAGGATATCAAGGGCTCGATCGATCAGAACACCCAGTTGCAGGTGCAGTCTGGTCTGACCCTGAACGAAATGATCGGGGTGATGAACGGAGCGGTTTCGTCGCTGCAGGCCGAAAACCAACGCCGCCTCACCGATATCTCCAACTCGCGGAAAACGCTGACCTACGGCCATTAGCATGATGATCGGGAAAATGCTTGGCATTGCCGCGCTCGCCATCGCTTTGCTGACAGGATGCGGCACCATCAAGGAAAAGACGGCGCCGTGCAAACGGCCCTTAAGCCTCGCGCCCTTTGCCCGCGAAACCAGACGGGATTGCGGCGTCATGCGGCGCGTCAATGACCCAGCCGCAGCCTTTGCAGCGATCGGCGTCATTCTCACCGACGAACAATAGGGATTAAAGCCATGCAGGATTTTCTTGGCGATCTCCTCCAGCGCATCGAAGACTCCGGTTCGAGCTTTTCACAGCAGGCTTACACGGTGGTCGGTAACGAACTGATGCCGCTCCTGCGGGTGATGTTCATGGTCTATCTCGCCTGGTACGGCCTGCAGCTGGTCATCGGCACGTCTCGCCTTTCGCTCGGCGATATTCTTGGCCGGATCGTCAGAATGATGATTATTCTTGCATTGGTCAGCTCCTGGGCCAACTTCAACAATCTTTTCTATCGCTGGCTCAACGATACGCCCGAAGACGTCGGCCGGGCGATCCTGGCAGCCTCTGGAACGGGGATCACCGAGCCGACGAACGGTCTGTCGCAGATATGGATGCGGGCCAACGAGGCAGCCTCGGCCTTTGCGGAGCAGTCCGGCTACTTTTCGATCCTTCCGAGCATGGTCGGCATCCTGATCCTGGTCGGCGCCGGTATCTTCATCGCAATCGCACTTGCCGTCCTCATCCTTGCCAAGGTGATGCTCTGGGTGCTGATCGGCACCGCGCCCATCTTCATTGCCTGCATGCTGTTCGATCGAACGCGTGGCTATGGCATGGGCTGGTTCAATCAGGTGCTGACCTATGCGCTCATTCCTCTCTTCGTCTACGTCATCGCCGCTTTCCTGATCGCAGCTGTCAACCCGGAGCTCAGCAAGATCGATGCTGCAAGCGGCTCGCGGACCCTAACGCTCGCCGACATCCCAGGCTTCCTGCTTCTGTGCATCGCGGGTGGGTTCGTGATGCTCTACATCCAGTCGATCGGCCAGGGGATTGCAGGCGGGATTGCCGTCGGCGTTGGCAACGCAGCCGCTGGGATCGCGCGCCGGCTTGGCGTCCAATACCCATTGGCCGCGGCCAAGGGCGGCGTACGCGCAGGCGTCGCCGCCTATCGCGGCGGTCGATGGCTCTCGAACCGCTTCAGCGGCGGCGGCAGTAAAGGCGAGGACAATGCCTCCGGCACCCGCTCGGCCATGCAAACGAAGATCTCCCGCCAGAGCCTGCCTCGCTGACGACCCGGAAACGAAGAGATAGACGATGGCTGACACGAAGGAACTCGAGCTTCGCACCTATTACCAGAGCGGTGACGCCTGGGAGCAGGAAATCGTCAGGAAGGCCAATCGCTCCCGGACATTCGCGTGGTTCGTGACGACGATTTTTGCCGGCATCACGCTGCTTAGCCTGATCGCCTTGGTGATGCTCGTGCCACTCAAGAGTTTCGAGCCATATATTGTCGAAGTCGACAAGAACACCGGCTATCTCGAGGTGAAGAGTGGCCTGACCCGGCCCGCCAATCTCACCGACCAACAGGCCGTCACGCAGGCCAACATCGTTCGCTATATCAGATCGCGCGAGGGATATGACCCCTATGCGATCGAGCAGAACTTCAAAATTGCAGCACTCCTTTCCACTGGCAATGCGGCCCGCGAGCTACAGGACCTCTTTAGCGCGGCCAATGCTCGAAATCCCGCGAAGCTTTACGGAAAAGCCAAGCGGGTGATGACCGAGATCGCGTCAGTGACATTCCCAAACAGTTCAACCGGCATCGTCCGTTTCGCAACAAGCGAGGTCTCCGACACGGATGCAATCACGCGCCATTGGATTGCCGTTGTCCGCTATCGCTATACCGATACGCCTGCGACCAACGAGTGGCGCTTTGAAAACCCGCTGGGATTTCAGGTCTACGACTATCGACGCGATCAGGAGACAGTGACGGAGAGCAATCCGTGAGACGATGCATTTTAATGGTTGCAATCATCGCTTCGCTCTTGCCTGCATCATCATCGCACGCTGCCAGGACGCCGTTGGCGGGCCGGCTTGATCCCAGGGTGACGAGCGTGGTCTATCAACCGGACGACGTCGTGCGGGTATTTGCCACCTACGGCATTTCGACGATGATCATCTTTGACGAGGATGAGACGTTCGAGACGATCGCTGTTGGCGATACCGACAGCTGGGACATCGTTCCGACGGACAAGGCAAACATCCTGTTCGTCAAGCCGAAGGCGAAGAACGTCGCCACCAACATGAATGTCGTGACGACGAAGCGGATCTATTACCTTGAGCTCAACGATTATGCCCCGGAAGACAACAAGAAGGTCTTCGGTATCCGCTTCGTCTACCCCGACAGGGATTTGAACGCGTCACTCCGGAAGCAAGCCGAAGCCCGGGCCGCCTACCCGAACATGTCCGGGATCGACAAGGCCAACGTCAACATCGACTATTCCTTCTCTGGCGATCCGGCCATGAAGCCGCTGATGATCTTCGATGACGGCAGGAAGACCTTTTTCAAGTTTGGCCAAAAGGTGCCGGCAGTCTTTGCCGTCAATAGCGACTTCACCGAGACACTCTTAAACTTCCGTCGTGAAGGCGACTATATCGTCGTTGACGGAACAGCCTCGCAATACACGCTGCGCGACGGCAATCAGTGGACCTGCATCTTCAATCTGAGAAAGCCAGATTTCGGTCGGCCAGATCCCGCGCTCCTTGCTCCCTCTCCCGATGAGAAGGCGATGAACCGCAGAAGGAGTGGCAATTGACTAAGCGCTCACCTGAGCTCGAAGCCATGCTTGCCGCCGACGAAACGGAAGTGGGCGACAAGCGTGTCCGTCGGAAGCAACTGCTTTTCGGGGCTGCCTTGCTCGTTGCCGGTACCGCTCTTGCTTATCTTGTGGTCTTCGCGCCTCACAAGACAACACCGGATGGCCTGCAAGGTGATGAGGAGTTTACGACAACGACCTACAGTCCGCCGTCGTTCTTGCGCGAAGAAAAGACGCCTGAACCAAAGCCCACCGACAATATTATCCAGATCCCGGAGCCTCCCCCCGACCAGCCCGAAGCGCCTCCGGATACGACCGAATTCAATGTGCCACCTCCACCGGATATCGTTGAACCGGCCGCGGCCCCTGATCCCGAGCCGCAGGCGTTCCCCGACCGATATCGCTCAAAGCAGATCGTCGTCGACGCCACCAGGACCAGCAGCGATAAGGCAGCGCCCGGCAGCACCGGTAGCGGGCCGAGCGTTGCCGGCGAGGACCGCAACAGCAAATTCCTGTCGACGGCGTCCGCGATCGGTGACCGGTCGGCAAAAGCCCGTCGGATTGGCCGGATCGATGCGATGATACCCGAAGGCACGCTGATCCCGGGCATTCTCGAGACCGCCATCAACAGTGATTTGCCGGGGCAGATCCGTGCCATTACCTCGCAAGATGTCTATTCCTTTGATGGGCGCCGCCTTCTCATCCCGACCGGCACGCGGTTGATTGGCGAATATCAATCTGACGTGACGCGCGGCCAAAAGCGGATCTTCGTCATCTGGACCCGGCTGCTGCGCGACGACGGCGTCTCGGTCCGGCTCGATAGTATTGGCGCCGACAGCCTTGGCCGCTCGGGCCTTACCGGCATCGTCGATACCAAATGGCGCGAGCGGTTCGGCTCCGCCATCCTGCTTTCAGTCGTCGGCGCAAGCTCGTCCTATCTGATCGGATACGGCAGCAACCAGGTCGGCTCTGCCGATGGCAACGGCGAAACCAATGCCGAGCGGGCTGGCGAACTCGCTCGCCAGACCGTCGCACAAACGTTCTCCGACATGGCCAACCAGGCCCTGTCGGAAAACCTCCGTATCCCCCCGACAATCAACGTCCACCAGGGCGAGCGGATCTTCGTCTATGTCCGCCAGGATCTCGACTTCTCCGCGATCTATCCGGATCCGGTCGAGGAAGCACTGAAGGAGATCAGGAATGCGCGAGGCCTCGATCAAGGTCGCACCCGATAGCAACGCCCATTATTTTCTGCGGCGCGCGCTTGCGCCGCTTGCCGATCTGCTTGCCGATTCCCGCGTCATCGAGATTTCGGTAAACCGACCCGGCGAGGTGTTCGTTGAACGCCTGGGCGCCTCCGCCATGGAGTTTCACGCCATCGCCGAACTCACGGTCAGAGAAATCGAGCATATTGGCGAGCGGGTTGCTGCCGCAAGCAACCAGTTCATCAGCCCTGTCAATCCGCTGCTGAGTGCAGCACTTCCAACCGGCGAGCGGATCCAGATCGTTCTACCGCCAGCAGCACCCGACGGCGGATCGATCTCAATTCGAAAGCAGGTCGTCAACGACCTCACTTTGGCAGAGTTTCGCGATAGCGGTGGATTTGACAAAGTGTCGGTGACTGCCGACGGCCTATCCGCGACCGAAGCAAGCCTTAACGCCCTTCTCGAGGCCGGACTGGTTCACGAATTCATCGAAACGGCCATCCGCGAGCGGGTCTCGATCCTCGTCAGCGGCGGCACGTCTACGGGCAAGACCACATTCCTGAACGCTTGCCTGAAGAGCATCGATGAGCGCGAGCGCATCCTGACGCTCGAGGACACGCGTGAACTCTTTCCCCCGCATCGCAATAGCGTGCACCTGTTGGCATCGCGGGGCGACCAGGGCACAGCGCATGTGTCGATCCAGACCCTGCTGGAAGCATCATTGCGCATGCGGCCTGATCGGCTGTTCGTCGGCGAAATTCGCGGCGCCGAGGCATTCGCCTTCCTGCGCGCAATCAATACCGGTCATCCCGGCAGCATGTCGACCGTCCATGCAGACACGCCGATGGGTGCCTATGAGCAACTCGCGCTGATGATGATGCAGGCTGGCATGTCATCGGGCTACTCCAAAGGCGACCTCATAACCTATATCCGCATGGTCATTCCGATCGTCGTCCAGCTGCGCCGTGATGGGGGCTTGAGAGGCGTTTCTGAAATCTACTACGCCCGGCGTGCGACATGAGCCGTGGATACCTCGCCGTCTACCTCATCTTTTGCGTAATCATCGCAGTCGCGGTCTGGATGCTCGCCTACGGCCTGATCCTGCAAATCGTCTGGAAGGACGGGCGGATCCTGCACCTGATGACGACCACCAATCCGCTTGCACCGCTCCTGCAGTTTGCCGCCTATTCCGGCAACCGATCGCTGCGGCTCGTGGCGCTGTCAGCGACACTGCCTGCAATCGCAGCAGCAGTCATGGCGGCTGTGTTCAGCCTTCGCCGAGCAACTGCTCCGCTCGGCGACGCCGCCT
Source organism: Rhizobium sp. R693 (assembly GCF_002211315.1). Classification (NCBI taxonomy): domain Bacteria; kingdom Pseudomonadati; phylum Pseudomonadota; class Alphaproteobacteria; order Hyphomicrobiales; family Rhizobiaceae; genus Rhizobium; species Rhizobium sp. R693. The sequence continues at coordinate 90,260 of NZ_LOKY01000010.1, forward strand.
TCGAGGACATGTCCGCGTTGCGGCGCGGCGGCTGGTTCGGCAAGCAGGGTCATATTTTCGGGCGTTTCGGCACCCGCATCCTTCAGCGACAGGACGATCGCCACCATCTGATCGTTGGTCCGACACGTTCGGGCAAAGGCGTTGGTTATGTCATTCCCAATGCGCTGATGTTTCCGGGCTCGATGATCGTCACCGATCTGAAGGGCGAGATCTTCGAACTGACGGCGGGATATCGGCTGGCCAACGGTCACCAGGTCTTCCTGTTTTCGCCGGGCTCACAGAAGACGCATCGCTGGAATCCCCTCGACTTCGTGCGTGCCGACCGAGGCAGCCGCACGATCGACATTCAGAACATGGCTGCGATCCTCATTCCAGAGGCCATTGGTTCTGAGAACGCCGTCTGGCAAGGATTGGCGCAGCAGGTCATTGCGGGGGTGATCAGCTATGTGCTCGAGAGCCGGCACTATCGCAACCGTCGCAATCTTGGCGAGGTCAATGCCTTCTTCAATGCAGGCGTCGACCTGCAATCCATGATGAAGCTGATCAAGGAGAACGAAGTCGATCTCTCCCGCTTCACCATCGACAGCTTCAATGCCTTTATCTCCTTGAACGAGCGCGCCGCCCGCTCCGCGCTTCTCGATATTCACAAAGCCCTGGGCCCATTCCGCAACGAGCGCGTGCTTGCGGCAACCGCGGTGACCGACATGGCTATTTCCTCGCTGCAGCGGCGCCCGGTGACGATTTATCTCGCACCGAACATCACTGACATGACCGTCCTTCGGCCATTGCTCACCCTCTTCGTGCAACAAGTGATGGATTTGCTGACACGCGAGCACAATCCAGATGCCCTCCCCGTCTACTTTCTGCTCGATGAGTTCCGGCAACTGAAGAGAATGGACGAGGTCCTCAACAAGCTCCCCTACGTCGCCGGTTACAACATCAAGATGGCCTTCGTCGTTCAGGACCTGAAGAGCATCGACGAGATCTATGGGGAGACGTCCCGGCATTCTCTGCTCGGCAATTGCGGGCTTCAGCTCATCCTCGGCGCCAACGATCAGGTCACGGCAGAATACGCTTCGCGCGCGCTTGGAAAACGCACGATCCGCTATCAGTCGGAAACAAGGACCCTCGAGCTTTTCGGTCGGGCGCGGCGCACGAAAGTCGAGCAGATCCGTGAGCGCGACCTGATGATGCCGCAGGAGGTCCGACAGATGCGGGAAGACAAGGCGATCCTGTTGGTTGAAGGTCAACGCCCCATCCTCGCAAGCAAGCTTCGCTACCACGCTGTCGAGCCGTTCAAGGCTGCTGCTCTTACTTCTCGCCCGAACACCGTACCAGTTCCAGACGTCGAAATGGACCTGGCCTTGCCGGTGCCTGCAACATTGCCCGACTATGGGGTCGATGGACCTGCACCGAGAGCTGCTACGATGGAACTCGATCGGCATGAGGTCATCGATAATACTGCGATTAAAGGCTCGTCTGATACCGAGCGAACGCCCCGTGCGGCACGACCAGAAAACGTCGACGCTGCTGCCAGTTCGAAGGAAAGAATGCTTATCACCGCACGCAGGCTGAAGTCTGTCATCACAGCCTCCCTGACAGCTTCGGAGATGCCGATGAACCAAAGGACCAGCATAGAGGATATTCTGGCCAAGACCATTCCGGATCCAAAAGACGTCGGCCTGGATTGAGAAATCACACCCATTATCGTCATTGCGGCGACCTCCTCCGGATGCACACCAGCCACCGAGGAGGGAGTTACTAGGCCCTTGGCTGGACCGACGGCACCCGGCCGTCAGTATCCATTCGTTATCATCCAGGAGGCCGGCCTCGATGGCTTCTGGGTTCACCGCGCGCTGACAGCAGAAGGCTATGAAAGCCATGTTGTCGACGCAGTCTCTATTGCTACACCACGCGCAAGGGGCGGGTGAAGACCGATAGGTTGGACGGGGAGACTTTGATCCGAGCATTACTTGCGTTCAAACGCGGAGAGCCGAGGGTCTGCTCGATGTTGCGTGTTCCGAATCCGGATGAAGAAGATCGTCGGCGCATCGTCCGGGAGTGCAAAGTTCTGATGGAAGAGCGTATCCGACACAGCAACCGTATCAAAGATCTGCACTTCTCGCAGGGCATCACCGGTTACGATCCCTTGCGTCGCGATCGACGAGAGCAGCTGGAGATGCTTCGCACGGGCGACGGGGCGACCTTTGCCGCCAAACATGAAGCGGCAGGTCCTGCGAGAGGTTGCCCGCATGGAGCTGCTGATTGACCAGATCAAGGAGGTCGAGGCAGAGCGTGACGACATGCTTACCGAAGAACGACAGTCTGCGCGAGAGGTGGCTTTGCTGTCTAAGGTCGTCGGCATCGGGCCCGAGTTCGCCGCTGTGCTGTGGGGCGAGGGTCTGTTCCGGCACTTCGACAACCGACGGCAGGTTGCTGCCTATGCGGGTTTAGCACCAACGCCTTGGCAGAGTGGTTCGATTGATCGGGAACAGGGGATCGGCAAGTCCGGGAATCCTCGGCTCCGATCAACTCTGTCGGAGATGGCCTGGCTTTGGCTGAGGCACCAGCCATTATCAACGCTCAGTCGTTGGTTCAATGAGCGGGTCGCGCAAAACGGCGGCCGCTTCAAGAAGGTGATGATCACGGCGCTGGCGCGTAAGCTGGTGGTGGCACTTTGGAAGTACGCCAGCGCGGGCGTCGTGATCGAAGGCGCGGTAATCAGGCCGTGACCACGTAACCGCATACCAGTTCGGCACAGGCCTGATCAGCCTCGCCGGAACCAGGTGGACGACCGAATTGCGGCCTGGCTTCAACGCCGTCATCGAGAATGGTCTCGTCCTCCTGAGCCCTCGCCGCCACAGGCGGGATTATGGTGCGGCCGTTGGAACGGCGACCGGATATGAGGTTGATACGTGCGTGGCGCGGATCAGAAACGGGCTCAGACCAAAGTTCACCGGACGAACTCAGATCTGCCAGCAGCGCCGGCTCACGATTGGAAGTCCGTTGCCAGCATCGTTCTCGCGAGACCGGTGTCCGGAAGCCGCCCCTTGCGACCTCTCTTCAGGCGGGTCTGGCGCCAATCTGTCCTGATCCTGCAACGGCTTCGCCGAACTTCTTCCCCTGCAGCTTTGCTGCATTCCTCGCGGGACAACAAGTCCGGCTTTCGCCGTCCTGCGCTAGCGCTGCGGTCCCTTTGGGATGCAGTCGGCCAGATCGGCGCCCCACGACCGCTATCGAGGTCGCAAGGGGCGGCTTCGGCAACTCAGTAAGGAGAACGACAATGGCTACCATCGGAACCTTCCAGCAATCCGGCAACGACTTCAACGGCGAGATCGTCACCCTTTCCCTTCAGACCAAGAATGTCCGCATCGTTTCCGATACGCGCTCCAGCGGCGAAAACGCTCCCAGCCACCGCGTCTTCGTCGGCCGCATCGAAATCGGCGCAGCCTGGTCCAAGCAGTCCAACGAGGGCCGCAACTACCTCGGTCTCAAGCTCGACGACCCGAGCTTCACCGCTCCGCTCTACGCCAATCTTGTCGAAGACGAAGATGGCAAAGCCTTCAGCCTCATCTGGTCGCGGCCAAACCGCCGCTCCGGTGACTGACGTCTCCCAGAGTGACGCCCCGTACCTGGGGCGTCACGAAAAACCGCAACCCGCCGCTCGAACAACAACTTGACGAGTGGTTCCTCATATGAGGCCGCGATGGGCGCGGCCCCGAGCAACGAAAGAAACAAGACAATGGCAACGATCGGCTCTTTCCTCGCATCCGAAAACGGCTTCTCCGGTACCATCAAGACCCTGAACCTCAACGTCAATGCCAAGATCGTCCGCGTCGAACGCTCGTCAGAAGACGCGCCAGACTTCCGAGTTCTGGCCGGTAACGTGGATACGGTAGTGCGGACCCTTGTCGGAGAGCTTTTCGATGCGGGCGATGCGGGCCTTGACGTTGAGGGCGAGCGTGCGGATCGATCCGTTGAAGCCGGTTTCGGTGGAGGTGAAGGTGCCGATGGTTGCCATTTTGGTGTTCCTTTCGTTGGTTTCGGGCCGTGCCCTTCGCGGCCTCGATGGCTGTCGCAAGATCGGAGACAATCGGACCGCACCGGCCGGGGTAAGAAATCTGCGGACGCCGTTGCGGGAAGACGACCGAGGCGCAGCCGCTCTCCGGTCAGACATGCCCCCATCGCGATGGAGCGCCGGAAATAGGGGGAAAGGACATGGCTGTGGCGGTCTTGCACGGTTGAACGACGGCTTCGATACTGGTGCGCCGGCCGGCCCTTCACACTGGTTTCAGCTCAGGCCATACCAGGTTCCGCGACCCGCTCCGTGCAGGGTCAGGTGTCCCTCATCGGTCAACGCGCGCAAATGATCCTTGACGGTATTCCGGCTTGCGCCCGTGGCTTTGGCCGCGTCCATCACGGTAACTCTACCACGCTCGCGTGCCAGCTCGAGGATAGAGACCGACAACTCCGGCAGGTCGCCCAGAAGGATGCGCTCACGCTCCATCTTCCGCTCGAGGCGTTGCTTTTGTCGCTGCAGGCTTCGCAGGAAGAATTCGACCCAAGGATTCCAGTCCTGCCGATCCGTGCGGATCGTGCCTTGCGTGCGGCGAAGCGCGAGGTAATAGGCTTCCTTGTTCTGCTCGACGATGCTTTCGAGCGAACTGTAGGGCACGTAGGCATAGCCGGCGCGAAGGAGCAGCAGGGTAGTCAAAGCCCGCGACAGACGGCCGTTGCCATCCTGGAACGGATGGATTTCCAGAAAAACCACGACGAACACAGCAACGATCAGCAGAGGATGAAACGTGCCAGCTGCCTCCTGAGCCTGCTGCCAGGCAACCAGTTCCGCCATTCGACCGGGCGTATCGAACGGCTGGGCCGTCGCAAAAACGACACCAAGGCTCAGACCGTTCTCGTCGAAAGCCTCGACATTGTTGGAAAGGGTCTTCCAATCCCCCCGGTGTCGCTCATCCTTGGTCGAGTGGGCGAGAAGATCCCGATGGAGTTGGCGTATGTGATTTTCGTTGAGGGGGATCGCCTCGAAGGCTGAGAAGATCGTCTCCATCACCTCGGCATACCCTGCAACCTCCTGTTCGTCGCGGCTGGAGAAAGAGCCGATCCGGAGGTTTACGAGCAGCCTTTCGACCTCGCGGTCGCTTAGCTTTGCGCCCTCGATGCGGGTCGACGATCCAATGCTCTCGATCGTCGCAACCCGGCGCAGGCTGGACAGGCGATCGGGCGCAATGCGGCCAAGTGCGCGCCAAGCGCCTTTGAACTCGTCGATCTCAGCGATTAGTGAGAGGATCTCGGGCGTTATCCGCAATGTCGAGAGATCGAGAACCGTCATCCAATGTCCCATCCGTTTCCATCCGAAACGGTATGCCACACTAGGATCCATTACTCCATCCATTTTCATCCGATAGCGGATATGGATGAGCTGAAGAGTCCGAGAAGGCCCCGCCTCGCGGCGGGGCCGCCGGGATCTTAGTCCCGGTTGGGGCGGGACCAGATCAGCTGGTAGCCGTCCTCGCCTTCGATTTCGGTGAGGGTTGCGTAGATCGGAGCGGCTCCGATCTATGCCACTCTGGCCGAGGTCCAGGGGCAGGAAGGTCTCCAGCTGATCTGGTCGCGCAACACCCGCCGGTAAGCCAACGCAGAGAACCCCGCTCCACCAGCGGGGTTTTCTCCTCTCACAGTTCAGCACAGCACTCCCTGGCCTTGGCCGGCTGGACGCTCGGCGTCTTCGCGGTCCGCGACCATGAAGGTCGCGCCGGCAGAATGATTGCACCCTTGCAGCACGCGAGAGACGCTTCGTCATCGGCAACGGCGGCCGCTGCAATCGGGGCGGGTGGAACCTCTTCAATCGCCCTCTTGCCCGTGCTCACCGCCTCGTTTGCCAGTCAGACGCCAGCCTGTCACCCTCGGCAAGGCGCCGAACAGTTGCCTTGAATTGGCAGTGCGGAAAACCGAAAGGAGCATGGCTCCACTTCGGCGAGGCGCCCTGCGGCGGCGATCAGTCAATCGCTTGCTGCGATGATGCGTCTAATCGGTGATATCAGGCATCTCGTCCCGGCCGACGTGCCAGATCCATGCGGCAAGATCGGGTCTTGCCTCGACCATCTCCTTGAGACCCGCCTCGAAGTGAGAATCGGCACCTGCCGGTACGATGTAAAGCACCAGTGGCTGAGGCCGTTCCGGCAAGATCGCCGCCGCATAAGGCTGGGCCTGCGGAAGATCGAAACGAAGGCCCTTGACCGTCTTCTCACGCTTGCGGGCAAGGATCTCCAGCACGCGTTTTTCGTAGACGCTTTCCACAGGCAGCCATTGTTCCGTTACCGTCATCAAGGCGATCTCGTGGGCCATGACGACACCCGATGGACTGCCGCCGATCGTTGCAATGGCGATCAGGTGAGCATCGTCGGCGCTTCGCCACAGCATCAGCTCGGTTTCGAAGCGTCGCTGCAGACGCCGCCACGTCGCATTCTCAAGGTAGAGCCGGAAACCTGGCATATGCTTGATAACGACCTGCTGTCCGGTCCTAACCGGTGCCAGTTCCTTGATCTCCCCGACCAGGATCATCAGCTGTTTCGCCCCAGCCTTGTTTTCGAAAAGCGGCGCCAGGGCAAGGGCGCGGCGCTGCTCGATCGCGGTCTTTTCTTCCGTGCGAAACGGCTCGGGCACAAGGACTCGTGCGGCGAGACGTTCGCCCCTGACCGACATGGTTCTCGCTGCCTCAACCAGGTGGCTATGGACCTGCCGCCAATGGCGCTTTCCCGCCCAACGCGCCGTCCACTCGGTCAGTCCACCCTCATGCCATAAAAAATGCAACAGACCGCGAAGCGACAGCTTTCTGCTGTCGTTGCTGACGCTCTCCAAGGCCTGCGCCCCCGCTGACGGCGCAGCGCCGGCATCCCTCTTCGACAACGAAAAATCGAGCCTGAGGGCAGCTCTGCCATCACCATCCAGTTTGATCGCGTGCCCCATCAAGGCGCCGAGCCCCGACAGTTCATAGGGTGGCTCATAGGAAGGGCAAGCCGAATGATGCTCGCCACCCGTAAGAGGCATCCTCTTGATGGTGGGCTGATCGGCGATCATCGCAATATACATCGGGATCCCCGGATGGCTGCACAGGCATAACGGGCGCGAGTGACTGTCATAAGCTCGTGCCAGCCGGCTGCCGAAGTCTTCAGCTTCGTCAAAGATCGTTTCGCCGTCGATTAGAAACGCGCGCATCAGTTAGGCTGCCCTTGCGCCAGCCGCACTGGAACGGGTCCGTGCCATACGAGAGCAAAACCTGTCTGCTGAGATCGGCCAATTGTGCCGTGCAACAAGAGCCAGCTCAAGGCCGCGCGGCCCCTCCGATTTTCTCTCCACTTCGTTTTACTACGCTCCGACAAAATCGGTTCCTCCGCGCGCCGGCTCTGCCGGTCGTGGTCACGAGCCTTGACCTGTCTCTCGCCGCCCCGCTCGGCGCCGTCATCTCTCACGTCTAGCAAGGAGACGACGACCATGACCATCGACCAGCACATCGAGGAACTCCGCGCCGAGGCCAGAAACGCCGAGACGCTTCAGGAGCGTCGGGCGATCGAAGCTGAACTCGCGCTGATGATTGCCGAGCGCGAATTCATCTGGGCCGAGCTCGACGGCCGCATCGATCCCGCGCCGCCTTTCTAAGGCGGCCGATCATTGCCACACGCTTCGACGCGCAGGAGCAGGCTTTGGCTCAATATCCATTGTCTTGCAAATAGGTATCGATCGCCGCCTGCATGATGACCGTCATGCAGATATCGTTTTCATGGGCGGCCCGTAAAAGCCTTGCCTTGACGTCCTGTTCGAGCGGCACGTTGACATAAAACCTGATGCTCCGCTCTTTCATCCGCTTCAGGTTCTTGAGCCGTCGTCTCGTTTCCTGCTGCTCGGCCGCGCGCTTGGCCGAATTGCGCAGTCTTTCTTCTTCGGGAAGTCTTGGCAGCAGGGTCTTGGCATCTGCCGGTCGAGGAGGGTCGACGACGGCAGCGTTCGAACCATCGCCGGCAGACATGTCTTTCAGCATGTCACCCTGCTCAGGCTGCTTGCGTCTTGGAGCAAGTGAGAAATCAATGGTATTCTTGGTCATGCTGCAATCTCCGCCAAAGCCCTCGTCCGCCGAAGCTCGATCTCGTCCACCAGCGCCTTGACTTCGAAACGCGCCTTGCGGACCGGTTCTGTCGGCTCCTGCATTTGCAGCGTTCCGAGGCCATTTTGGATTTCCCGGTAGACATTGCGCTCATAGAGTTCGGTGTCGAGCAGCATGGTCTGGTAGTTGGCTTCAATAAGCCCCGCCACAAAGGGCCTTATGTAGCGATAGGCCTCGAGGCTTCGACCCGTCAGTGTAATGCGGGTGCGCACATTCATATGAAGCACGGAAAGACCCAGTTGGTCGTTGACGTCGTTGACCTCCGCAATCGTCTGGCCGGCCGCCTCGATCTCCTTGATTCCAGGCTGCACCGGCGAAAGCACGATGTTGGAGGAGCGGATGATGGTGGTCTGCAAGGCGCTGTCGACGCCGGGCGCATCGATAATGACGACATCGAACGCTGGGGCATAGGTTCGAAGCACATCTTCGATCGCCCGCTGGTTGGCCGCAATTGCCACCTCGATATTGCCTGGGACGTTGCCCTTCTTGTGACACAGCTTCCACCAGCCGGCGAGGTTTTGCCGGCTGTCGGCATCGATCATCAGGATGCTCTGTTTGGCCAGCGCATATTCGCCCGCAATCAGCGTCGCCATCGTCGTCTTCCCGGCGCCACCCTTGTTGCTTACCACCGCATAAGTCCGCGTCATGAAAGCTCTCTCCGATGATTGTGGTCCAAAAGCACTCTTTTAATTTGAACTATATTAGTCCATTTTCCGCCATCGTCCAGCCCCTTCATCAGGGGGCCTTTCATACGGCTGCGTGGTCATCACGTGTAAACTCGCCAATTGGCGACAGCATGCCCCTGCACCAAACTGAAAAGCGTCCGTTGGCCACATATATTTGAAATGTCGTTATATTACTTCCGTATGCCCATGGGCCTCGGCGCTACGCCATTGCCACACGATATTGACATGGCGCACGGCGCCATCTCATTACTGCGAGCATTCTCGATCGAACAAAGCCCGGATGAGAGACTTGCATTGATGAACTGAAATAGTCTATATTGGTTTGGCAGGATACGCAATTTTGTGATACAAAATTGCTGACGATCGACGGACAAGCCGTCGATGGCGCCTGCGGCGATCAATGACGAAGGCAGGTGACGTGGCTCGAGCGAGGCGAACAACACCGATCATGACGGCCGCGAAAGAGCCGAAGGCCCATGTCGTGCACGCTCGTTTCACCGCGTCGGAGTTGGCCGCTGTTCACAATGCGGCAGAGCAAGCGGAATTGACGGTGTCAGCTTTCATGCGCTCGCTGACGCTCGAAGGTGCCGGGGTCCAACCGTTTCTGACGGCGGAAGATCGGGCCATTTTCGAATTTCTTCACCGCGACTTGCGAACAATCGGTGTGAACTTGAACAGTCTAGCGCGGCTCGCCTACCGGCAGTTCAACCCTGACGAAGTGGGCGAACTCGTGAAGGGCCTCCTGCCCGTCACAGCCGGTCTGGCCCTGGAACTGAGCAGACTTAAGAGGAGACGCGGCCGCAAAGTTGGAGGGCGTGCCTGATGGAGATCTTTCTCGGTGCGTTTACCGAGGAATGGGAGCGCCGAAGGGCTGCCTTGCTGCATGAGCGGCTGACGGGAAGGGCAAAGGACGATGAGGACGATCGTCGCCGCCGCGGAGGTACTGTGCCTGTTGGTGGATCGAGCCAAACGCACTCGAGACGTTTCAGGAGAGATGCTGGTCGACCCCCGGCGCCAAATTCCTCGTCGCCGCGCCGGTCGATGGGAACGCGGTTTGCCGGACTTGCAAGTGGAAGCCAACCGGCTGTCGTGAAGATGGCGTCCTTTGGCGGTGGTGGCCGGCTCGGGGCAATGGCAGGCTATATCTCCCGCAACGGCGAGGTTTCGATGGAAAACCAGTCAGGGCAGGAGTTGCGGGGTCGGGACGCGATCGCCGCGCTCTCAGACGACTGGGCACATCTGATGGGCAATCGCACGGAAAGCCGCGATATTGGGCTTTTCTGCGTAGACATTGCCGGTGGTCCTGAGCAAGGGCAGCCAATGCATGAACGAGCACCTGACATCGTCAGATCCGCTGTCGGCGATCGATCCTTTGCGTTTGGGATCGCGGAGCGCGACGGCACGCACCGCATCGAAGGGGTTGTTGTCTTGCGCTCGAAGGATGGTGAACGGCTGACAGCCGATGCCAAGGCAACCGAGATCGTCCAGGCACGTATGGCTGCGAGCGGAGGTGACGTCGGCTACGCGGCGTTTCGCTTCACGGGTTACGGCAATGGCGTCGAATATGGCGCGAGCCGTCTGCGCAGACTGGTGGCGAAGTTCGACGGTGCCGTCGAAAACGATCGTGGTGAAAAGATTGCCGGCGCCAAACAGGCCGGTGACCTTGTGCAACAGCAATGGCGCGGTGAGCTCCACAGTCGCAAATCGCGCGACGTCATGCATCTCGTCATGTCGGCGCGTGCCGGCACCGATGTCGAAGCGTTCCGGGCGGCGGCGGGCGCGTTTCTGGCAGCCGAGTTTGCCGAACACCGGTATGTCTTTTCCCTTCATGATCCGATGGGCGATCCGAAGGGGGAACAGGACGGAGGCAAACGCCCGCACGTGCACGTCCACGCGATCGTTGCCATGCGGTCGGAGAACGGAACCCGGGTTGAGACATCGATTGCATCGTTTCGACGCTGGCGCGAGAGGCTTGCAGAGCAGGCGCGAGCCCGCGGCATTCTGATGGAGATGACCGATCGTCGGGACCAGGCAGGCGCGCCGGCTTACACCCGCAATCAAGTCCGGCCGATCAGCCGCAAAGGCCGAACGGAGCATGCGGGCACGTCGAATTTCGCGGCACTTCGGTATGATCAGAAACGTCGCGAGGAGCCAACAGCGCCGGGGACCATGAGGAGCCTGGAGTACACCGAGAGAGTTCGCTCGCAGTGGTTGGAGGTTGCTGCTCGCCAGGCAGCGAATTCCGACGCCAAGAATTTTGCCAAGGCTCAGCTTTCCCGGATAGAGATCGCAGAATCTCACCTCGAAAGAAGCCTTGCCATGCCCGCTGTCTCCAACGGGAACGGCTCGCAAATCCGGACTGCATTGGCTGGACTGTCAACGCTTGTGGAGGTTGAAAGCATGAAAACCATGACGCGAACCGAGTTCGAGGCCTATGAAAAGCGCGTTGAAGCTTCCCTGTTTCAGGCCGAACGCCTCGTGCCGGAAAGTTGGCGGAGCCGGTTCGAGGAGATTGCTTCGGCAGCCCGCGACCATGTCGAGGCCCGCCGCGAGATGATGGAACAGGCCGAGCACGCCGGTAACCACATGGGCGAAAATCTCCGCACCAGACAGGCAGACGCCAACCGGGAATGGGACGACGCTGTCGCACGCCATGGGCTGGTATCAGTCGAGGCGGGAAACGAGATCATGATGGCGGTCGAGCATTACCGCCAGCTGATCCAGTCGTCCGGCGATGATCAGACCCGCCCCGATAAAGCGTCGCTGCAGGCAAGCCTCAGTTTCGAGCTTGTCCGCGCAGGGGAACTTGGTGCCGATGGGAACACGTATATTCGTCAGATCGCTGAAGTCGACCATGCGTTGCGGGTTGCGATCGAGGCCGCTGAGCGATCGGCCGAGCGGATGGGGTACAAGACCGGCGCTGCTGATGAGCTGCACAGCGCATCGCGTTCCGAACATGGGATGGACGACCACGAACCGAAATCCGGTGAGCTCATGCGAGCTGATCGCCTGAAGGATACCGCAGACTCACGGATAGATCCCGCCAAACAGCGCGTCTCACCGTTGGAGGAGCTTCAGCGCGAAGCCGAGCGCGAACGCGATCAGGACGGGTCTGAGCGATAGCAGACGGAGCGCATGGCGAACGCCGACTATCATTCCTGATTTCGCCCAGAGAGCCGGAGATCGATGTGCGGGCTTTGCCGCGTTGCGTTCAGGTCGAAGAATAACGCTTATCTTCCTCGATCGAGGCTGACGACAACGGGGAAGGGGACGGCGGGGCTAAAAGCGGCTGCGACATGCATGGAAGCCAAGTGGAAATCCATCGCCTTGAGTGCTGGGTCGCTTCGAAGGTCGGACTGTGGCTGCACATTGCTTGCCGCCGATGTCATCTTCAGTTGCGAAATGTCAATGACATGACCGCCGCCCGCAAAGAATAATATGGACCGCGAGACGGGCTCTGCGCATGGCACTGGAGCAGTGCCTGAGAGCGCCGGAGAAACGGGGTCATATCCACTCGCGAATTCGCGGGTCAGACCTGCTCGAGACTCCCCCCACAAGGAATGCTTCTTGCATGGTTACGAATCTCTAAGGCCGCAGCGAGGAGCAGTGTAATGAATTGGCACAGAAGCGGAGATTTCATCCCTCTGATGCTTATGATGGGTGGGCCGGAAAAATACAGGCTCATTACATCCCTTGGCGACGTTGCCGAGGCGCTGATTGCCGCATGGCCAATCGACGATGGAGAGGACTATGTCGTGGCGGTTAAAGCCTGCCTGGATGCAATTCATGGAAATGCGTCGCCCCACGATGCTCGCGCGGCACTCATATCAGCGGCAAAGGAGGCAGGAATTCCAGTGATTACTGTCGCGCATTGAGCTGTAGCGGCGTTTCTGCGCAGACCGGCGCGCCGTCAAAGCCGCATCTTCGACCCCATCGTCAAGCGACTTGCCGCCAGGACTAGCAAGCTTTCACCCGCCGGGCGCACAAACCGGTCCCAATCTCCGCTTTCGCCGCTCAAACGGCCTTCATGACGCCGGGGCGACGATTTCAATTTTTCGTCCGTCGCGCCGCCTGGCAGATACGTACCAGCCGTCCCACTGCGAGAAATGTTCGAAGACGCGGCGATAGCCCTTGCTCTCCAACACTTTCTGCATCGCGGCCTCGGTCTTCGGATTGTTCTCTACTGAAATCAGGTCGAACATGCGCTCAAAGCTGTAGGCGGACAAAATATCCAGTTCACTGCCTTCCGTATCAATCGATAGATAATCCATGACGGGTGGCGCCTGGTACGTTTCGAGCAAATCGTCCAGCGAAATCGTCTCCACCTGTATTTGCCTTCCCTTCCTGCGGACCTCGGAGAAATGATCCCCTTGAGCGAAATCGGCAATTGAACTCAGCTCCGGGTCGACGTTGTCGGTTGCCAGGAAAGTGACCGTGTTGTGAGATTGCGATGAGACGCATCGATGGTCGATAGACGCATTTCTATTTGCGGCCAACTCCGGATGCCAAATAGGGTTGGGTTCAGCGAGGATACCCGACCAGCCGAATTTCTTCTCGAGCAACCACGTATTGCTGTTTTTCAGACCATTCGTCGAACCGAACTCGACGAAGAAACCATCTCGTTTTTCGGATAACTCGTAGCAAACCCACAGGTCCTGTAAGATCTGTGCCCTCGACCAATCACGCCGCGCCAAGCAGTAACCGATAAACCTGAGGTCATCGTCCAATATGGCGTCCGCGACCTCCGGTCTGTTGAGGCGAATTGCGTTGAATACTGCTTTCTGCAAATTCCTGTTCTGACGCAATCTGTTGAATATCACCGCCATAGTCGAAAGTGCGAGTTTTCGTGCATCCAGCATTTGGCTATCCGTTTATAGGTTGAGCGGCATTTTTGTCGCATGGCCTTTGCACTCAGCGAACGTCGCAGGGCTGGTTCCAGTGGACAGAAAGGCATCCCCTGTCCGGGCACGACATACACTTCGGCTCGATCAGGACGTGTCTCGCGCTATTAAGTTCACGAACGTCGCTGTGGCCGCCAGTCTCAGCGAGCTTCTCGTAGAGGAATGAGTATCCGGCCAAAGGCCCATCTCGCCTCAAAGAGCCTGCGTCTTCACTCGCCTTGGAGCCACCGCGGCCAAGTATACCTGCATCGTCTCGCGAGCGACACGTTCGATCGTCAGGTTCTCGATGCGCAGTTGGCTCTTGGTCCTCCACGCTGCAATCTGTTCGGGCGTCCTCAACAGATCGCAGATCGCATTTGCAAGCGATGACGGGTCTCGCGGGGGCACAAGAATTCCAGCTTTGCCGTACTCTAAAAGTTGCGGGATGCCATCGACTTCAGTGCCTATTACCGCACAAGCTGCCTCGCGTGCCTCCGACAATACGAGCGGCGCGGGGTCGGCATGCGAAGGCAGGACAAAAATGTCGGCCGCCAGCATATGCGGATAGGGATCGCTCACCGACCCAAGGAAGGTGACAGCCCGCGCGCAGGCGAGAGACGAAACCATTTGCTCGTAGGAGCCGCGAAACGGACCGTCGCCGACCACATAGAGATGCGCGGCAGGAAAGCTCTCATGGACGATATCGAACGCATGAAACAAATCCGGGAGGCCCTTGCGGGGGTGAAGCCCCCCGACAAAAAGAATGCTCGGCGACTTTAGCGCTGCCGGTTCCTCCACGCGTGCCTCCAGTCGGCTCGAACCAATCGTACCGTTAAGGACAACGTGCAATTTCGAAGCGGAGATACCTCTCTGTTGCATTGAGGCCCCGACCGCGTCGCTGACTGCAATCACACGTGTTCCCAGTCCCATCAACGTCGCGCTCTTCTCGAATTCGTTGTGAACGGTTGTGACCAGAGGTATCCGCGCGATCTTGCAAATCGGAAATGCCAGGACAGCGCTGGTCATCATATGCGCATGGACCACCTCCGCCCTAAATTCGCGAACATGGCCATGCAGGCAAAGAGCAGCCTTGGCCAGGCTCGGGATGCTTCGCTTATGATCGACGCGCACGGTGCCTACACCCTTGCTATGCAAGAGCGCGTCAAAGTCCCCTCCTCCACTTGCGATGCAAACATCATGCCCGAGCGCGGCCTGAGCGCAGGCCAGGTCCACCGCGGCATGAACATGCCCGTTCTGGCGCTGGGTATGGTTAAGGATATGCAGGATCCGCATCGTCGACCCTTCGTCGTTTTTACTCTCTGGCGAGCCAAGCTCGCATCTCTGGTATCGGCGGCGTCGACAGTTCCTGTCACTTGCCGAGATGGCCATCAACCCCGATTACCGCCACCACCTTGTTCGTGGATACCCCGTTGTGTAGGCGAGTCGTGTTGGAAAATGAGGCTCAGCGTCAAAGCAATATCCCTCTTGGTCTGTCCAACCCATGAGGGTGCCGCCAGTGTTGCCGAAGTCAGGGACGACCTCCCGCTCACCCCTGCTTGCAACAATGGATGCTGCGACAAGGCCGGTGATCCTCGCGCCGAGAACAATCACGCCGAAATGCTGGAACGCAGACAGCTGCACCGCCTGATGGCTCGCGTCATCCATCGATTTCGCTCCACATGCCCTCTTTAGCTGCGATGCGATGATAGTATCTATTTTCCTGCCAGTCGACGACGCAAAGCAACGGATCAGTACATCCGTATAATGTTTTCGTATTTTCAACATGATAGCTGCGCGCCAAAAGACCAACTATCCTTTTGCCTTGCTATCAAGCAAGCGATGTCGTTACATATCTTTGGCCCCGCGGTCGTGGGCACCGCATTTTGCTCTGACAAGCACAAGGCTGTAAGCGCCTCTTCTTCGCGCGCGGGACCAGATTGATCGATGGCGAGGGGTATGCGGTGTTACGGCAAGACCTCGATCTTCTTTGCAGCCCATTGAACGGGATTGGCCTCATTTCCACCGACGTGTTCGACACGTTGTTGCTGCGTCAACCGAAATCACAGCGTTCGCGTATTATGGAGGCAGAGCGACGTTTTGCACGCCTGTTGGAGCAGCAAGGGTTACCTGCCGACGCCGAGGAACTGTTTCGGGTGAGGCTGCTCGCCGAGAAGTTTGCCTATCGAGCGTTGAACGTCGGAGGCTGTGTCGGAGAAGTTCGCCTGTTAGACATTGTCGCGCGGCAGCTGGCAATCCTTGGCCTGCCGCCAGAATTGTTGCATCGACGCATCGGCCTCGAGACGGACATCGAGAAGACGTCGCTTTCGGCCAACAGCCGGCTGGCAATCGCGCTACGACAACAGCGCCAGGCTGGCATCCGGATCATCGCTGTCTCTGACACCTGCCTTCAAGCCAGCCAGCTTTGCGAATTGATCGACCACTTCCATGGCCCTGGCCTCATCGACAAGATCTATTCGAGTGCCGACTTAGGAGCGACCAAGCGCTCCGGACAACTGTTTTCTGCCATCCTTCGTGCCGAAAACATTTCCCCTTCGGAAATGCTGCACATTGGAGACGACGAAATTGCCGATCAGGCGGTGCCTCGCAAGATGGGCATCCATACGGTTCACATCCCAACAGGCCGCATCCGGCGCTATGTCACGCGCGCCGATGGCGCCCGTAGCGCGGCACTCAGAACCTTTCGCCGTCGGCTTGCGCTTTCTCGTTCCGCGTCTTGTACCGTGAATGACAGGAATTCATTTGGTCGTGAGGTTTTTGGACCAATCGCAGCGCAATTTTGCCTCTTTATCTGGCTTTACGCGACACAAGCGCAGGCGCAGGGCGACTACGCGCTGGCCTTCTGCGCCCGCGGGGGCATTGGCATTCGCCAGGCGTTTGAAGCGCTCCTTGCAAGGTTGCAACTGCCTCTCGACATGCTGCGCGAAAACATCCTCGTTTCGAGACTGGTTGCCGCACGCACTGCCCTGGAGACAGGCAATCGCGCCGTTCTGGATGAGCTTGGTCGGGAGTTTGCAAAAAGCAGCTTCGCGCAGGTGGCGCATGCCGTGGGTGGCGGCACATACGAATTGCCCCCTCGTTGGGATGCCACGTTTGCACCGGCGCACTTCTTCGACATGTTGAAAAGCCCGTGCGGCCTGCCGGTGCTTGACGACGTCGTGAGGCAAAACCAGCTCTTCAAGCGCCATCTCGATACGGCCTTTGGACCTGCCAGGCCTATTATCCTTTGCGACACCGGTCTGTATGGAAGCACCCAGCGGCTGCTGGCGGCGGGACTGCCGGAACGGCATTTCGAGACCATTCAGTTTGCCCGCTGCAATTACAAGAGGTTGAGCGAGGACCATTTTCCCGACGTGACCGGACTGGTGGTTGACGCCAAACTTTACAATCCGCTCAGGATTGAGACGGTTGTCCTGCGCTACTGGCACGTCATAGAAAGCCTCTTCGAGCCCGCGATACCTTCGGTGCGCCACCTGACGGAGTGCGAAGATGGCACAGTGTCTGGCAATGCTGGAGCGATCGCTCACCATGTCATCGATGCCACGGCAGGCAATGAGCTGCTTTCGGGCGTCCTGGACTATATCGCCCGTCTCGAGAGCGGCGGGCAGGTGATGCGGCAAGCCGACATCGCTTGGCTGCGGCTGAAGCGAGCCATCACCAATCCCAGCGCCCTTGACATGGTGGCTCTTGGGGTTGGACCGCGCTCGATCGATTTCGGTCGAAGTGAAAGCATTCATGTCTTGGCACAAACGGATCGGGCAGGCCTCGCCGCACGCCTGAAAACGACGAAGTCACAGCTATGGCGGGAAGGGGCGATCGCGCGCGACTTTCCTCACATGAAGTTCGCGCTCCTTCCTGCACTGGAGCTGGCGCATATCGCGCGGGGAGTGTCGGCTCGTCTTTATCGTTGAGCACGGTTGAAAAGCGGCCACCGGATTTAAGCGAAAGACAGACGTCACAAAGGGGAGTTCGCTTGGCTGTTATGCGCAGCTATCGGCTCGCTGCGCCACCGCCGGGATGGAGTGTGCAATGCTGGCATTCAAGGCAATGCAAGGTGCCGGATGGCTTGTCTTCTCACGCTTCGTGGGTCGTATCATCGACGTCTTCACATTATTCGTTCTTGCCAGAATCCTCGCACCGGCTGATTTCGGTCTGGCGGCCCTTGCAACCTCTTTCGTCGTCATCATCGACACGGTGCTGGAAATTCCAGTAACCCAGGCGCTTGTGCGCCTGCCAGCGATCGACAAGAACCATCTCGATACTGCATTCACGATCGGACTGATCAGAAGTGCTCTCATTGCAGTTATCGTTTTCGCAGCCGCCTGGCCGTTTGCCTACTTCAATCAGGAGGCTATGCTCCTGCCACTCGTTGCCGTTCTCGCGCTTGGCCCGATCTCCAGAGGCCTCGCAAGCCCCGCGATGGTTCAATTCGCACGCGAACTCGGCTTCCGGCAGACGTTCATCCTGGAATTTTCCGGCAAGCTTAGCGCCAGCATCATTGCCACCCTCATTGTCCTTGCAGGGGGTGCTTATTGGGCTATCGTTGCCAATTTCGTGATCGCCTCGGCCGCCTCCACCATCGCGTCCTACGTGCTCGCCCCCTATCGGCCAACGCTGTTTTTGGGGCGGCTGACGGATTTTGTCGGCTTTATCGGCTGGTTCAGTTCCGCACAGTTGATCTCTGCACTGAACTGGCAATTTGATCGGTTTCTGATTGGATCGCTCGCAGATCGGTCGACATTCGGACGATACGCGGTCGCCAGCGACGTCTCCGTTATTCCAACGCAAAGCATCATCGGACCCGCCTTGCAGCCAGTGATGGCAGCATTTTCCCAGATCAGTGATGACCGCGTCCGAACCAGGATCGCCTTTCTCAAGGCTGCGCGGTTTGCCATGCTAATCTGTGTACCGCTTTGCATCGGCATGTCGTTGACTTCCGATCTCACGACCACCCTGCTGCTTGGACAAAAATGGAGCGAGGCGGCTCCAATCCTCAGCCTGCTTGCCCTTTCGGTGGCGCCGATATCCTACTTCCAGACCCTCTATTCCGTAAGTCTCGCGCTCGACCGGCCAGACGTCGTCTTCCGCCTCAACGCAATCGACCTTGGCATCAGGCTGCTGCTACTTCCACTGGGATTCTACCTCGGCTCGATCATGGGCGTGAGCGTCGCCAGGATTCTACTGTCGTCTTTGATGTTCGCGTTCTACCTGGGCGCGACCCGAAGCCTTCTTGCGCTTGGCATTCAAGAACAACTGCGCAATCTCTGGAAAGTCGCATTTGCGTCAGCGGTCATGGCGATTTCGGTCCTGTTTCTTCGCGAGGGCCTTGGCGCACAGCACTTCCATCCCGTCGTCGAACTGGCATTCGCAACGAGTATGGGCGCAACGGCCTATATCGGGACCTTGCTCCTTCTTGGCATCAGGTTGATCGCCGGACGGGGGCACCTCGATCTCGTCGACAAAAGTTGAGCTCGCGCCTGACCTGACCTTCAAAGCAACGAACGTACCAGGCCGCTTATCGAATGCTGGTTGGTATTCAGCCGGTACGTGAGCCCCTGTTGGGCGCGTCCATTCGGCAGGATCGCCATCAAAATCAAGAAGGCTGCGAGCGCTGCCCTGGTATTGACGGGTTCGTCGCTCTCCCAGACACGTTGGAGCAGACGCGTAAAGGTTTTGATCGGAACTGGCCGGCCCTCTGCGACAGCCAGGTAGAACGATCGCTCCAGATAGAAATGCGTATCCTCGGCCCGCGCAAGGCAATTTGCCAGTGCCATCGGCTCCAGAATTCTGCGCAAGTGATCCATCCGAGCCAAAAACCGGGTCAGCTCTCCCCGCAGCAATGTTGCGTCAAGGGGACGGCCAAGGCCCGACTTGTTCCGGTCGTGGATCCTGTAGCGGCCGAGTGCTTCTGACAGGCTGACAACGTCGCCAAGGAAAGGCGCGGCAAAGAGAATGACGCCATCAACGGCGCTATCATAAGCTGCCTCCTCGAGGAAACGGCAGGCGTCGCGGCGAAAGACATTGCCCGACGTCGGCGGGGAAGCATAGGTGCCGGTTTTCAAGACGCGCAAGGCAAGTGCCCTATGGGCGCGAAAGGCTTTCAGTTTCGGAACCGGCTTTCCAGTGACCGCACCATCGCGATCGATCCGCTCGAGGGGAAATTGCAGCTTTGCGACACGATCGTCGAGTTTTGAGAGGATAGTGGCCAGAGCCCCAGGCCGCAGCTCGTCGTCGGCGTCGAGAAAAAGCACAAACGGTGCCCGCGTCTTCTTCAGGCCATAAAGACAGGCCGCGCGTTGACCACGGTTCTTGATCCGGTATGAACGAACGTCATGTTCCTGGATCACGCTCCAAGAGGTGTCGGTCGATCCGTCGTCGACGACAATCAATTCACACTCGTTGCATCTCTGATCAAGGACGCTCCTGATTGCGAGCGAGACGTATTCGGCGTAGTTCCAGCACGTGATTATGACCGCAAGGCGCGGTACCGCCGCAGCCTCGTCGGCCAAGCCGGTCCTGGTCATGACCGCGCCCGGTTGATGACGGTCCCAATCACATTGGCGCCTGCCCGGCGCAGTAGCCGAATGGAGTCTCCGACTTCATCGATCGTCGTCTCGCCCGCCAACGCCAACACGATCACGGCGTCAGCAAAGCTTGCCAGAGCCAGAGCATCCATCGAACTGTCGAGGGGTGGCAGGTCGAGGACCACGTCGCCCTTTTGCTGCGCAGCATCGATGATCTGCTGAACTCTAGCGTCGTGAAAATCGGCGAACAGGTTTGTGTCGGCGTCCTTTGAGTGGATCGGCAGGACCGAAACCAAACCAATGTGATCGAAAGACAGCTGACTGAACAGGACGTTTGCGAATGCCGCACCGGCCAGCGACGTCGTTGGCGGGACCGAACCGTCGAGCGCCCTTGGAACCTCGCGCGTTGCCGCCGCCTGGAAGAGCGTGACGCCACGGCCGCTGCGGCTCATTAACTGGGCAAGAGCGGTGGATAGTGTGGTTACTCCGGTCTTCTCGGACCAGGAGACGACCGCCACAGCCATGTTGCGGTCGTTGCGAACGCTTCTACAGGCAATCTCGACTGACGTGCGGAGGTCGTGAACGGCCGCAACAAAGCGTTGTTGGCGCGGGGTGTCGACGCGCCACGGCACGGCATTGGCGCCTGGAACATCGGGAACCGAACCGAGGCAGAGTATACCTGTATCACGCGCAAGATCCCCCGCGTCCCGCACTTTCCGGTCCAGCGCGAGATTGACCGCAATGAGACCGAGGCCGCCGAACAGTCCCAGCAGGCCACCAAGCGCCAGAATGAGGGATTTGCGCGGGCCGGAGGGGCTTACCGGTGGTAGTGCTGCACCAATCACCCGGGCGTCCGCGTCTGGTATGGGGATCGCCGGCAGGGTACCGGCGTGCATACCATCCCGAGCTGCGTCAACCTGCAATGCAAGCGCATCCAGACGTCCCTGCAATGCGTCCGTCCCTGCGCGCGCCGTTTGCTCCTTGAAGGACACAGCCTGAAACAAGTAGGCTGAGACGATGCCATTGGCGACACGCGCCGGAAGAACCGGGTCGGCAGCGGAGTAGCCGATCTCGATGACAAAGGATTGTCCAACACGCCGCACATCGAGGCGTCGTACGAAATTCAAGAATGCGGCACGCTCGGCATCGTTTGCAAGATCTGCTGCTTCGCGCGACGCTTGTGACACCTTGCCGGTCTCCAGGCCATCGGCTGGCAATAGCATTCGAACAAAAGACAGGATCGGATCGAGCGCACCGGGCGGGCGCGGGCCAAGTTCCGGTGTGTCCTTCAAATCGAGGCTGTCGAACACCGCGGAAAGCAGCCGCTCCGATTTGATGGTCTGCAACTCACTGTCCACACGAGCGCTGTCCAGGGTTTGCTGAGCCCCCCATTCCTGGCCTGAAGCGGCCGACTGGCGCGGCTCAAACAGGAGGGTTGCCGTGGCATCATATGTCGGCGGCAGCGAGCGGGCATATAGGCCGGCCAGCAAGAAGCCGGCAAGCGTGCACACCAAGAGTGGCATCTTGTAGCGATAGCCAAGGGCAATCAGGTAGCGAAGCAGGGCGATTGGGCCATCGTCGCTAGCTTCGGATTGAACCTCGTTCAGCCGGAAGAACCGGGCTGCTGGATCCAGGGGCCTCGGATTGTTGAACATCATTGGGCCTCATGCCGTTGTCCGCGAAGTCTGATCGCTTTTCCCGGGGAGATGGCTGCCGCCCGTTCCGGCTCCAGCCGCCCCCGCAATATGTCCGCGATCGCAAGAAGATTCCCCTTGGCGCGTCCCTTCCGGTCGATGAAGGGCTCCGGCCAGACGGCTCTTGCGAAGTTGCTTGCTGTGTTGCGCAAGATGTGGTCGGCGACATTGACGAGGGTCATCGTGCCCTTGCCCATCATATAGAGCGGATTGACGACCTGCGAGTAGCCGAGCCGCACGCCGCTGACCCTGGCATTCTTCGCGCCCATATGCGCACCGTAGGCGAGCGACCATTTGATCAGACGGCCGCCGCCCTTTGCAAGGGTCGCCGCGAAATCGCGGTCTTCAAGCCAGCCGTAGAGAACCAGCCGCTCGTCGAAGCGCATCTCCCTGATGGCTGAAACACGGAAGGCCATATTGCAGCCGTAAGGGCTGTAGGGCTCTGTCCATCGAGGTTTCGGCGTTCGGGCCTCCGCGACGAGACGGACAGCCTCGTCAAAGGCAATCCCTGGCCCCTTGATACCATCGGCAACGACCTCGCCCGTGACGGCGACCACCTGGCCCTCGTCGCAAAAAACCTGTGCCGCCGAAGCCAACCAGTTCGCATCGGCCACGAAATCGTCGTCGAAGAATGCCACGATCTCAATCCCCGGCGGCAGGCTTGCCAGGCCGGTATTGCGCTGGGCTGCAAGTCCTGGCGGGCCGGTCACTATCGTGACCCTGCAAAGTGAGCCAAGATCGCCGGCATCAGCAAGCTCAACACATGACACAATGACGGCCGCGGGTTTCAGGCTTTGCGTCGCCACGAAGTGACGGACTGTGGCCGAGGCGATTTCAGGTCGGCCGCGCGTCGCAATTATAACGGCGACCTGAGGCATCTGCCCCCTTGCCGGCGCAAAGATTGCCAGGTCCGCGCCGGGCGATTTCAGCAGGGCCAGATATCCGCTCGCGGTCTGCCTCCAGGAAAATCGTTTAACCTGTCTAAGGCCGCGTCCCACGAGATCATCGCGAAGGTCTTTCGATTGCGCAATCTGGTGAATGTGATGAAGCCACGCCTCGGGTTCGAATGGCGTTGCCAAAAGCGCAGCGTCGCCGCAGACCTCCGGCATACTTGCGCAATTGGACGATATGACGGGACATCCGCGTGCCATCGCCTCAATGATCGGAAGGCCGAAGCCTTCCGTCAGCGAGGGAAACGCCAGACACAAGGCATTGTCGAGGAAAAAGGCAAGATCGTCGTCCGATACTCGGCCCGCAAGGTATACATTCGGTCGGTCTTCGAGTGCTTGCGGGGCGAATATGTCATCACCCCCGCCGGCAATAACGATATCGATGCCGAGCTCATCGAGCCGGGCGGCGACATTGATCAACAAGGCAAGATTCTTGTGGCGCGCCCGCGATCCAAGGGCAAGGACGAAAGGGCGTTGGCCGCTACGAGAGGCAATGAGCGCTGGTGCTGCGGTTGCGAGCGCCGGGTTCCAACGCAGTGCATGCTCGTGGCCGTTGGGCAAGACGGCAATATCCTTGAGCAAAACCGGCAAATGGCGGGCGATCTGACGCGCCGCCGCATGCGAGACTGTCGCAATGCGAGCTGAGCGGCGGGCCAGAATCGGCTGCAGGTTTTGATAGACAGCCCGAAACGTGACGCTATAGCTGCCCGGCGCCGCAAAGATGTTGGCGTCATGGATGCAGACAATCTGATCGCGCATGATGGCCGGTGCCGTGTTGCACAGGTTCAAGAGCCGTCGGCCCCTCGCATAGTAGGGCAGTTCAAACTGCTCCCAGGCGTATCCCGTCCCGTGGCCCGCCCTGACAACGGCCATCCGCAAGAATTCCGGATCCTTTGCGATCCTCGGCACCAAGATGGTTGTTTCACTGGATGCAACAGACTGGTCGAGAGCATAAAGGACGCTAAAAGCGTAGCGCTGCACGCCGGATAGCGTCTGGGCAAGGAAGCGGCCGTTGGTGACTGTCGCGGCATCGCTCATGGCAGCACGCCGCACCACGCATGCCCTTGATGAGAGTTTCGCACCAGCACCTCCAACACTAGAACCTGGATCCGGGCGAGGCGCTGCTCAAGAAGGGATGCCGACAGCGCACGATCGCGCTCGGGCAATCGAAGCACGTTGAAAGGAATTGAGGCCACGAGGGCGCGGTCGCCGCCCGCGCCGTGGATCTCAGTAACAGCCGCGCGAGCGCAAAATCGCCGGAATGGTCCGGATCATGATCGCCAGATCTCCGCCGAGCGTGTTTTCCCGCACGTAGCGGACATCAAGTTGCACTCGCTCACGATAGCTGATGTCACTGCGACCGCTAACTTGCCACAGCCCGGTAAGACCAGGACGAACCCTGATGTAGTCGGCAAAATGGACGCCATAGAGCTCAACTTCGCTTGCGACGATCGGGCGAGGGCCGACAAGGCTCATACGCCCCTGAACCACATTCAAAAGTTGCGGTATTTCATCGATACTGCTCTTGCGAAGCAAGGCACCAAAAGGCGTGATGCGGGGATCGTGCCTGAGCTTGCGCGTGGCGTTCCATTCTTCTTCCAAATGCGGATTGTTCGCGAGATGGCGCGCAAGCACCTTATCCGCATCCTTGACCATGGTCCGGAACTTCAGGCAACTAAACGTCACACCATTCTTGCCGATCCGTCGATGCGCGATGAAAATCGGCCGGCCCTGCAACACCAGCAAGATGGCGATGACCATCAGGATGAGTGGCGATAACACAAGCAGCCCAATCGCGGCAAAGCTGGCATCGATCGCATGTTTGCATGCGTCGGAAGCCCCGTTTTTCAGCTCATCCGTCTTGCGCGAGCCTGCCCCGCGATGTGTCTTGGAGAACCTGTCCAAACTTCGGCTGAGATCAATTTGCCGCATCTGCGTCCTCCCCACGTAACAACAAGTCTGGGACATGCAGAAATACCGAATTGGCATGCACAAGGAAGTTAACAAGGATTAAACGAATTGACAATAATTTAATGGCACTGCAGTATAGAATGTTACCAGCGGGGATAAACGACAGAACTTCAATAAAAATACTGTCTTACTCCACAATTCAATCTGTTTTTATTTTACATATAAGCACTTAGACGAACTGCGCCCCGCAGCAAAACCGATTGTGTCAAATCGCGGAGCGTAGCGTGAGGGTTGCAATCATCCACTACTGGCTCGTGCGGATGCGGGGTGGCGAGAAGGTTCTCGAAGCCCTTTGCGACATCTTTCCAAACGCCGACATATACACCCATGTGTGCGATGTCTCTGCCATTTCGGACAAGCTGAAAGCTCACAAAATCGAGACAACCTTCATCGCCGCACTGCCTTATGCCAGAAAGATGTACAGGAAATATCTGCCGCTGATGCCAATGGCACTCGAGCAGATCGATCTTGGCGCCTACGACCTTGTCATCAGCAGCGAAGCAGGTCCGGCAAAGGGCGTCATCCCGCCCTGCCCTGCCCTGCACGTATGCTATTGCCATTCGCCGATGCGCTACATCTGGAACATGTACCACAGGTATTATGACAGTTCCGGCCTCATGACGCACCTGATGATGCCGCCTTTGGCGCACTATCTGAGGACCTGGGATGTCGCAACGGCCAATCGTGTCGATGATTTTGTCGCCAACTCGTGGACCGTTGCCCAGCGTATCAAGCGCTATTATCGCCGTGACGCTTCGGTCATCCATCCGCCTGTCGATACAGCTGCCTTCGAGCCGGTTCAGTCCGGCGAGATCGGCGACTATCACCTGATGGTCGGCGAACTCGTCGGCTACAAGAGACCGGATCTGGCAGTGGAGGCATTCAACCGCCTGAAATCAAAGCTCGTCGTCATCGGCGGCGGCGAAATGCTGGAGCGGCTACGGCGGATCGCGGGTCCGACCGTGACGATCCTGGGTTCGCAGCCGTTCGACGTTCTCAAGCATCACTATGCGCGTTGCAAGGCGCTGGTGTTTCCAGGCGAGGAAGATTTCGGGATCGTCCCGGTCGAAGCGATGGCCAGCGGCCGACCGGTTATCGCATTTGGGCGTGGAGGCGCAACCGAAACCGTGATTGCCAACAAGACGGGCGTCTTCTTCGCCAACCAGACGGTAGAAGATTTGATTGATGCGGTGGAACGGGTCGAGCGATTGGATTTCAATCCCGCAGATGCCGTGTCGCGTGCTGCAGATTTTCGCCGCGATGTTTTCATCGGACGCTTCCGCGCCTTCGTCGAGCGGGCGGCCGGCACCGAGCTTGCGCTTCGCGCCTGATGGCCGAAATGCATGAGGATATCAATAGCTGCGTTACGGAGTTAAGACGATGCGCGACCCACGTCCGAGATGGTTTGACGAATTTCTGGGGGCGCTTGGACCATTTTTCCGTTGGATGGCTGCGGCATGCCTGATCTTTTCGACCAGCGCGGCAATGGCTGACGACTACATTCTTGGACCTCAGGACATATTGAAGATACGCGTTTTCGAATGGCGGCCAAGCACGGCAACAGCGTTCGAATGGGTACCGCTCACGGGTGACTTTTCCATCTCATCGGCCGGAAATCTCTCCCTCCCGATCATCGGCACCATTCCAGCCGCGGGCAAGACGCTGGAGCAGCTGTCTGCGATGATTAGCGAGAGGCTGCAAAATCAGGTAGGTTTACAAAAGCGCCCCAACGCGGCCGTGGAAATTGCCTCCTATCGGCCATTCTTCGTCACAGGCATGGTCGCTACCCCCGGCAAGTACAATTTCAGCCCGGGATTGACCGTCGAGCAGGCGCTCAGCATGGCCGGCGGCATCGGACGGGTTGATGCAAACCTCATAGAATTGCAACGCCAGGCCCTGTCTGGCCGCGGCGACCTCAGGGCATTGGAGGCTGAGCGCCTTGAACTCGTTGCACGCCAGGCGCGCATCGATGCAACTCTCACGAATGCCGCAAACGTCACCTTTCCTGCCGAACTCGTATCTCAACAAGGCCAGCCGCGAATTGCGAGGATGATGAAAGACGAGCAGGCGCTCTTCGAGATGCGCGCCCATTCCATGGACGCGGAGATCGATGCGTTCAATCGGGCGAAACTGCTTGCGGTCAGCCAGATCGATGCGCTGAAAGCGAAGTCCGCCTCGCTCGCAAAACAGATTGAACTCGCCAACAAGGATGTTGGATCCGTCAACAAGCTGGTATCGCAAGGGCTGACCGTATCAGCTCGCCAGCTGGGGTCCAGTCAGAACCTCGCGGACCTCGAAAGCCGTAACCTCGATGTCTCGCTCGCCATTTTGAAGACGCAACAGGACATGACCAAGGTCGACCAGGATATCGGTGATGTCCGCAACCGCTATCGGATCGATGCGCTGACCGAAGCCGCCCAATTGCGTGACCGTTTTGCCTCCAATGCCGAGAAGATCGCGACCGAGCGTGATCTCTTAAGAAACCTTGAGGTGCGAGCTCCTTCCGCGATCGCTGCTTTGGAAGAAGACAAGGACAGCTATGGTTTTGTAACGACGATCAACCGTGTCATCGACGGTAGCGCCGAAAGTCTGATTGCCAACGACAACGACCCGGTATCCCCCGGCGACGTCCTACGCGTCGAACGGCGCGAGCGCCCTCGCCCTGCCGTAAGCATTAGCAGCAACTGAAAGGTTGCCCCGCGACCTGGTTGTCGTCGCGTTGTACGTGCCGGCGAAATAAGGCGGTCTCAATTTAGACTTGCGTGCGCCGCGCTCATGTCAGATGATAATGCGAGCAGGAATGGGGTCGGAGCAACCATATGGTGTGGGCGCTTCTCATCTTATTTACGATCGGCGCTGCATGCGCACCGCGTGTGCCAATCCTCATTGTTACGCTCATCGTGGTTGTTGTGATGATTGCCTATGCAATCGTGAGCTATTCCAACGGGAGCCCGTTTCTGCACACGATTGGATGGGGACTGATCTTTGCCGGCGCACTTCAGGCTGGCCACCTCTTTATGCACGGCGTCCTTCATTTCCTCTATGTGCGGCGCGCCGGCCGCGGGCACACGTCCGGCGAAGTTCGATCCAGGTATTCTGCGGATTGAGCAGCCTCTTGGCGGATATCGCTGCTGCAGCCTCAACCCTCGAGGCGTCGCTGGCTGCGCGCAACCCTTTTGCTCTTCACTTCAGACAACTATTTGCCACCGGAAGAAGAACGAGAGGACGCAGCAATGCGCCGACGTTCCTCGGGACCCGGCCTGTCTGCAAATCTTCATCCCCGTCTGCCTGGCGCCCGGCATCGTCGTGCCTCGCTCGCTTCCTTATGGCCGCCAAGGCTCATCGTTTGCGTTTTCAGACCGTGGGCTGGGGGTCGCTGGCCGCTGCCCAAAAGCGCTTTTGATATCTGCCGGCTTGGCGGATCCACCTCGAAGAGAATGGAGTGGGACGGGCAAGCGGGCGTGGCCTGGATTGCAACTTGCCAGGCCGGCGAGAATAAAAAACTGCAAACCAAGATCGACCGTGGGGCCGGCCACGCATGCTCCCACAAAAAGGCATAGGCACCCATTGCGCGAGGCGAGCCGCACGTCGGACGCAAAGGTTCGCGCAGAGCCAGGCGGTCGCACGAGGGCCGACAACATGAACAGCAGGAAGAAGAGCGCGCCCGGCACCCCAACATTGGACAAGACCGCAATTGGGAAGCTCGAGGTCCGGGCAGTGCCGAGTCCGACGCCAAGTCCTGACGAATCCCAAAAGTTCTGCAAGCCGTAAGTGTTCCAGGATCCGCGCTCCGTCGCCGAAGTCGACGTCGCCTTGTTCAGCACCAGGACATCGATGTAGTCGCGAATGTCCTGGTAGAGATCGTCATGAATGATCACGAAGAGTGTGATCGCGACAACGATCGCTGGAGCAAGCAGCACAAAGGCGGTGGCGTGACGGCTTCCGTGAGTGACACCACACCGGAAGATTGCTGTCCAATAGAGGATCGCCAGGCAGACTGGTGTGGCGACGAGCCCGGTTGTCGACGTTGACAGAACGATCAGGACCAGCGATGCCAAGGCAAGCGGGCCGGTCCAGGTGTCCTTTCTCGCACAGAGCCACAATGTCCCGGTAAAGCCGAGTGCGCCAAGGGTCGTGCCCGCGAAAGCAGACGCCTCCGGGAACGAGCCGACGATGCGCTTCATGCCGTTGACGCTTTCGTTTTCATGGAATGTGTACTGCGCATTGCGCATGAATGCGAGTAGCGCCTCAGTCCCCGTTGCATTCGTCGTCAGGTCGAGCAAGGCAAACAGCACGTTAAGCGCAGCATAGGCGACAAGCCCGTTGACGAGTGCATTGAAGCCCGTTCGCATTGAACCGACCGCGGCGATCATCAAGAAACAGATAAGATCCGCGGCCAGATAGATCGTCTGCGTGAAATTGCTGGAGACAGGCCCGAGCGGAACGGCGCCGCTGGTCGTCGGGTATTCAGATATGCCAAGCGGAATGATCAAGCTTTGTCCCGCGAGCAGCCGTGGCAGGAAATAGGCAGTCGCTGCTCCGTAAACTGCAAGACACGCCAGCCAAAAGCCGGCCTTACCGAAGCCGAGCATCTTCACCGCGATCTTTGAACGTCCCCGACTGGCGAGAGTTGCGACGACGAGAAAGAGCAAAAACAGGTGAGCAGGTGGAATACTTGCCGAACCGGCGATAACCGCCGCAGCCGAGCCGAATATGGTCAAGACGACGAATATCATCGCGGTTGACGCATATCCGAGCGCGAGGCCGAAAAGGCCGAGCGCCAGCGTGAATATTCCTATTGGCTCAACGCTCATCCTCTCTTACCGCATATTGACGACGTCTGAATGCAGTCCGTCGATGATAAACGCAGTCGCAGAGCTGCTTGTGCAACCTAAGACATAGACGAAACTTGCCTTTCGCGGAGCAGCAGACTTATCAAAAGTTGCCGGTCGAGGTCCCGCCACAGAGGTGTCGCCAGTTAAGTCCCTAATCACAGCCCAGGAAAAATATAGGCCGCCCAAGTATATTTGGCATAACGTATAATAATTTCGAGCATTTCTACGCCATCTTTTTCACAACCGTCTTGCCTTGGTAACAAACAGATCATAGCCTGAAGATGAGCGCTGCTCTGTTCATCCCAGGAGCGAACATGATTGATGACGCTACAATCGATGCGCGGTTACCCGTTTTGTCGGACAGCGCAATCCAGCAGATGTTCAATGACATCAACACCAAGGGTTTCTGTTGTATTCCCAATTACATAAATGCAACGGACCTGAGGCGGATGCAGTTTTTTGTCTCCCGGGCGGTTGCCCATTCTCAGAACGAATATGTTGTCTTCCGTGGAAGCGAGGCCGTCTCTGGAACGGGAATGGACGAACTGGCAACATCGCCCGAGTTTACCAGTATTTTTTCGCGGCTATACGCGCTTGCCTTGGGCAAGACGCCGCCGAAAGTAACGTTTTACCAGATCCTCCGGTGCCTTACAGGCAAGGGTGCGGCTCGCAATTCGCTTATATTTCATTATGACTCCTACCTGATTACGGCGCTTATCCCGGTGACGATACCAGGGGCAGGCAAACGCGGCGATTTTCTCCTGTTTCCCAACACGCGGAGGGTGAGAGCCTTTTATGCGACAAACCTTTTCGACAAACTCTTGCTCGACAATCGCATAACGCAGTTCGTCCTTCGCATGCTCGCGCGGTCGCGAAACGCCCCGCTCGTCAGAGTTCAGATGGTTCCAGGCAGCCTTTACTTGTTCTGGGGCTACAGGAGCATTCACACAAACGAACCCTGCGACCCGGAAGCGGTCCGTGCGACCGCGCTTTTCCACTTTGCCGACCCTCATGCCGACAGTTCGCTAAAGGCGAGCTTGCGGCAATCTTGAGCCTCCATGGGCTCGAAAAGCTGGCATCTCGTCGCCAGTTGCATCATCCGGCCCCGTTTACGTGGTGGCAAGCGAGCTCAGCGCCAGTAGCGGCTCAGAGAATACCGGAATTGAGATCCAAGACAGTGGAGTTGGCGCGGACCAAGTGCAACGTCACCCGCAGCCATTGCATGCTATGATGCCGACTGCCAGATGCTTGATTTGATTGTGTCTGAGCAAAACCTCCCGTATAACGTTTAGATGCGCAATCACCATGGAACCGCTACGATGGATGCGATTCTGACCGAAGGCTTTGATGCGGCTTTGACCCTGACCGACCATATCGAACATCTGCCGGACAGGAAGCGGCGCGAGCTGGCACGCATCCTCGAGATCCTGTTTGCCGAGGTCGAACGCTTCCAGGCCAGCAAGTTGTCGGCCAAGCGCAACGCCGGCAAGATCCTGATGGTCCTGCTCTATGGATCCTACGGCCGCGGTGACTGGGTCGAAGATCACTTGAGCGGCTATCGCTCCGACTACGATCTGTTGATCGTCGTCAACAGCAAGTCGTTTGCCGAGGAGCAGGAGCTCTGGGAAGGCATCGAGGAGCGGCTGTTGAAGGAGCAGATCGCCCACCACATCGACACGCCGGTCGTGCCGATCATCCATACACTTGCGGATGTCAACGAGCAGCTGTCGCGCGGCAGGCCCTTCTTCGTCGACATCGCCAGGGACGGCGTCACCCTCTACGAGACGCCTGGCCATCCGCTGGCGCAGCCGAAGCCGTTGACGGCAGAAGAGCAACGCAATGAAGCAGCCAGATACTTCGAGGAGTGGTTCGCAAGCGCGGATGCCTTCAATGCGTCTACCATATTCCTGTTCGAGCGGGGGAGTCTCAGAGAAGCCGTCTTTAATCTGCATCAAGCGGCAGAACGGCTCTATCACTGTGCCCTACTGACGCTGACCCTCTACAGTCCCAAATCCCATCGTCTGAGGGTTCTTCGCTCTCAGGCCGAGGGGATCGACAATCGACTGATTGCCGCGTGGCCGCGTGACAGCCGGTTTTCACGGCGCTGCTTCGAGTTGCTGTCCCGGGCCTACGTGGAAGCGCGATATTCGTCAAAATACACTATCAGCAACGAGGAGCTCGGCTGGTTGGTCGAGCGCGTGAAGGTTCTTCAAACTCTAGTCGAAACGGTATGCAAGGATCGACTTTCTCTGTGAAAGTTTAGCCTGCTCCTGAGCGATCAGGCCCGGGCGGAGCGGAAGATCTGCATCCTCGCGATCCCACAACTCCGACCCGTTTCCTCCCGACAGGAAATCCGGTCGGTAGGTTTGAGCGAATATCATACAAACTGGAAATCCGCCGACTGCAGGCTCGACACGGCCACGTTCTTCAGGATGATCGTGTTGTTCGCATCGGCTGTGATGATCGTGTTACTGCCCGACAGGTTCGATGCAGCGAGCAGCGATGCCCAGTCGGAAAAGATCGTTTGATCGATCTTGATCGTGTCGTGGGCCGCGCCAGTTGTCACGAAATCCTCGATCGTGTCGTGACCCCAATTCGGCGCGTAGACAAAAAAGTCCGCGGCCACTCCGCCCCTAAGTAGGTCGTCGCCCGCACCACCCGTCAGCGTGTTTGAACTGATAAAACTGCCCGTGATCCGATTATCGAGGGCATTGCCCGTGCCGAGAAAGGGACCGCTACCGGTCGACATCAGGTTTTCGACGTTTTCTGCCAATGTGTAGTTGGCGAGAGACGTCTGGACAAAGTCGATGCCCGCGTTGGCGTTTTCGATGACGACAACGCCGGCGTTGTTAACGACATAACCGTCGTCTCCCAGGCCGCCGATCAGGGTGTCACTCCCCCCGCCTCCGCTGAGCACATCGTTGCCGTTGCCGGTGGTGATGGTATTGGAGAGCGCGTTGCCGATGCCGGAAAAGCGATCGGTGCCACTGTATACGAGGTTCTCAACATTGGCACCCAATGTGTAGCTCGATTGGTAAAACGAGTAATGCGACAGCAGGTACACCGTATCGGTACCCTCGTCAGCTTCTTCCCTTACTACGTCCCAGGGAGAGTCGACGATGTAGGCGTCGTTTCCAGTACCGCCAATGAGAATGTCGTTGCCGGCGCCGCCGATCAGCGTATCGTCACCGTCGCCGCCCGACAAAGTATCGGCAGCAGCACCCCCGGTGATCGTGTTGTTGAGCGCATTGCCAGTGCCGATGAAGGCACCCGTGCCGCTGAAGGACAGGTTCTCGAGATCGGCCACAAGCGTATAGCTCGCCAGCACCGTCTGCACCGTGTCGACGCCCTCGCCGGCATTCTCAATGGTCACGTCGGCGGCGTTGTCAACGATGTAAGTGTCGTTGCCAGTACCGCCGATCAAGGTGTCGGCGCCGGCACCGCCATCCAGTGTGTCGTTGCCGACACCACCGGTGATCGCATTCGCTCCGGCATTGCCGGTGCCAGTGAAGCTGGCTGACCCGGTGTAGGTGAGGTTTTCGACGTTGACTAGCGCGGCAAGCGAGTAGGTCGCGAGTAAGGTGCGGATCTCGTCAGTGCCGGCACTTGCCGCCTCTGCAACAAGGTCGCCCGCAACATCCACGACGTAGATGTCGTCACCGGCACCGCCGATCAGTGTGTCTACCCCTGCCTTTCCGTCGAGCGTATCGTCACCAACTCCCCCGCTCAGCGTGTCGTTGCCGACACCACCGGTGATCACGTTCGCCCCGGCATTGCCGGTGCCGGTAAAGTTGCCGGTGCCGATATAGATCAGGTTCTCGACATTAGCCAAGGTGGCGATCGAGTAGGTTGCAAGCGACGTCTTGATCTCGTCAGTGCCTTCGCTTGCGTTCTCAACGACAAAATCGAACGCGCTATCGACAATGAAGATATCGTTGCCGGCGCCGCCGATGAGAATGTCGTTGCCGGCACCACCGTCCAAGATGTCGTTGCCGTCACCACCGTCGATAAAGTTGGCAAGGCTGTTTCCTGTTCCAACAAATGTTGCGGTACCTATGTAACCCAGGTTCTCGACATTGGCAGCAAGCGTATAGCTTGCCAGCGTCGTCTGCACCATGTCGGAACCTTGATTGGCAGCCTCGGTAACGATGTCGGCGAGATCGTCAACGATGTAGGTGTCGTTCCCAGCACCGCCAATCAGCGTGTCGGCGCCGGCCTTTCCGTCCAGAATATCGGCACCTGCTGCGCCTCTGATCGTATTGTTGAGGTTGTTGCCCGTGCCGGCAAAAGCAACCGTGCCTGTATAGGTCAAGTTCTCGACATTGGCAGCAAGCATATAGCTTGCCAGCGCGGTCTGCACGGTGTCGGTACCTTCATCGGCATTTTCGGTGAGAACGTCGGCGGTATTGTCGACGATGTAGGTGTCGTTACCGATCCCGCCGGTTAGCGTGTCGGCGCCAGCCCCGCCGTTCAGCATGTCGTTGCCGACACCGCCGATGATCGCGTTGGCGAGCCCGTTGCCGGTGCCGGCAAAGTTGCCGGTGCCGGTGTAGGTCAGGTTCTCGACGTTGGCCAGCGCCGCGATCGAATAGGCGGCAAGGGCTGTCCTCACCTCGTCGGTGCCGGCACTTGCCGCCTCCGTGATCACGTCGCCAGTATTGTCGACGATGTAGGTGTCGTTGCCAGTGCCGCCGATCAACATGTCAGCGCCGGCGCCGCCATCCAGCGTGTCGTCGCCTGCCGCCCCAGTCAGCCTGTCGGCAGCAACACCGCCCTTGATGACGTTGTCGAGCGCGTTGCCGGTGCCGGTGAAGGCTGCCGCGCCCGTATAGGTCAGGTTCTCGACATTGGCACCCAGCGTGTAGGCTGCCAGGTTCGTCTTAACGATATCGATGCCCTCATCGGCATTCTCGACGACGATATCGCCGGTGCTGATGACATAGGTGTCGTCGCCCGCGCCGCCCCTCAGCGTGTCGATCCCCGTCCCACCGGTCATGATGTTGTTCAGCGCATTGCCCGCGCCGACAAAGTTGCTGGTGCCAGTATAGGTGAGGTTCTCGACGTCGGCGCTGAGCATGTAACTTGCGACGTTCGTCTGAACCGTGTCGATCCCCTCGTCGGCGTTTTCGGTGACCGTGTCGCCGGCATTGTCAACAATGTAGAGATCGTTGCCGGCGCCCCCGGAAAGCATGTCCGCTCCGGCGCCACCATTCAACCTGTCGTTGCCGCCCTCACCAGAGAGCGTGTCGTTGCCTGCCCCGCCAGTGATGATGTTGTCGAGGCTGTTACCTGAACCGGTGAAACCGCCGCTGCCGCTGAAGGTCAGGTTCTCGACGTTGTCGATCGCCACCAGCGAATAGCTTGCGAGGTCGGTCTTGATGCCATCGGCGCCGCCCCCGGCCGCTTCGACCACGACGTCGTCCAATGCGTCGACAATATACGTATCGTTACCGGCGCCGCCGATCAGCGTATCGGCGCCTGCCTTGCCATCAAGTGTATCCGCTCCCACACCGCCAGTGATAACATTGTCTGCGGCATTGCCGGTAGCGATGAAAGCCATCATGCCCGTATAGGTGAGGTTCTCAACGTTTATGGCGAGTGTGTAGCTCGCAAGCCCCGTCCGGACGGTATCCGTCCCTTCGTCCGTGTTCTCGATTGTTACGTCGGTCGCGACATCGACGACATAGGTGTCGTCGCCCACGCCACCCGACATCCTGTCCGGTCCCGCACCGCCAATTAGCGCGTCATCGCCCGCGCCACCGTTCAAAGTATCGGCGCCCGCCGCACCCCTGATCGTGTTGCCAAGGTCATTGCCGGTGCCGGTAAAGTTGCCGGTGCCGGTGTAGGTCAGGTTCTCGACATTGGCGGCAAGCGTATAGCTTGCCAGCGCAGTCTGTACCGTGTCGGTGCCTTCGTCGGCATTTTCGGTGACGACGTCGGCAGCGTTGTCGACGATGTAGGTGTCGTTGCCCGTCCCGCCGATCAGCGTGTCGGCGCCAGCGCCGCCGTTCAACATGTCGTTGCCGACACCACCGGTGATCGCGTTCGCCCCGGCATTGCCGGTGCCGGTGAAGTTGCCCGGGCCGGTGTAGGTCAGGTTCTCGACGTTCACCAGTGCGGCGATCGAGTAGGTCGCAAGCGCCGTCTGGATCTCGTCAGTGCCCGCACTTGCCGCCTCGGCGATGACGTCGGAAGCGTTGTCGACGATGTAGATGTCGTTGCCCGCCCCGCCGATCAGTGTGTCGGCGCCCACGCCCCCGTCGAGGTTATCGTTGCCGGCGCCGCCGGTGATGGTGTTGGCAAGCGCATTGCCGGTCCCGGCAAAATCGCCGGTGCCGGTGTAGGTCAGGTTCTCGACATTGGCAATGTTGGTCAGCGCATAGGCGGACAGCGCCGTCCTGATCAGATCGATGCCTTGATTGGCGACTTCGGTGACGACGTCGCCCAGGTCATCAACGATGTACGTGTCGTTGCCGGCACCGCCAATCAGGATGTCGGCGCCTGCCTTTCCGTCCAGCGTGTCGGCGCCCACCGCCCCCCTGATCGTGTTGGCGAGGTCATTGCCCGTGCCGGCAAAGTTGCTGGTGCCGGTGTAGGTCAGGTTCTCGACATTGCTGGCGATCGTATAGGCCGCCAGCGCGGTCTTGACCGTATCAATTCCCTCGTCGGCGTTTTCGCTGACGATGTCCGAAGCATTGTCGACGATGTAGCTGTCGTTGCCCGTCCCGCCGATCAGCGTGTCGGCGCCCGCACCCCCGTTCAACGTGTCGTCGCCATCACCGCCTGACAGCGTATCGACAGCCGCGCCGCCGGTGATCGTGTTGTTGAGGTCGTTGCCCGTGCCGGCAAAGGCCGCCGTGCCGGTGTAGGTCAGGTTCTCGACGTCAACGAGCGCGGCCAGCGAGTAGCTGGCCAGCGCGGTCGTGACCGTATCGATCCCTTCGCCGGCATTTTCGGTGACGATGTCGGAAGCGTTGTCGACGATGTAGGTGTCGTTGCCCGTCCCGCCGATCAGCGTGTCGGCGCCAGCGCCGCCGTTCAGCATGTCGTTGCCGACACCACCGGTGATCACGTTCGCCCCGGCATTGCCGGTGCCGGTGAAGTTGCCCGGGCCGGTGAAGGTCAGGTTCTCGACATTCACCAATGCCGCAATCGAGTAGGTCGCGACCGAGGTACGGATCTCGTCAGTACCCGCGCTTGCCGCCTCGGCGATGACGTCGGAAGCGTTATCGATGATGTAGACGTCATTGCCCGCCCCGCCAATCAGCGTGTCGGCGCCCGCACCCCCGTCGAGGATATCGTTGCCGGCGCCACCGGTGATGATGTTGACCAGGCCATTGCCGGTCCCGGCAAAGTCGCCGGCG
>NZ_LOKY01000011.1:0-116498 GCF_002211315.1 Rhizobium sp. R693
CTTGAACATCAAGGTCGGATCGAGCGGCGGCCGGCCGTTGTCGGCGCAGTAAAGGCCGGCAACGCGATCGTGGATGAAGGAAAAGTCGATCACCGCATCGATCCGACGAAGCAGGTGATCCTTCGGACGGGCGGTTGCCCGGCCTTGTTTTATGCGGCTGCGTTGTCGACAGCCCATTTTCTGAGGATTTTCGCGGCGCGCTCCTCGTTGATCTCGACCATCCGCGCCAATTTGCGTTCCGGGCCTTCCTTGACGCGACGGTTGAAGTTGCCGTCGTCGTCGCCAAGGCTGAGCAGGTCCTCGGTACTGTCGAAGCCGAAGTCCGAACCGAAGCCGTCCATGAGTGCACCACCGGCGCCCACACCTCCCGCCGGAGCGAAATCCGGAAGTTCGAGACCGGCGCTTTCCGGCGAGGTGTCGCCGATGACTGCCGTGCCGTTACCCGTCACGCTGCGGATCATCGGGCGGACGCCCATCCAGATCACCAAGAAGGCGACCGCGACGAAGGCGAGCGAGTTGATGATGCCGGCCAGGTTGCGGCTCAGCATATCCATGACGCGGACGCCGCCGCCGGTTTCCTCGAGGAGCTGGTTCTCCAGGAAGTCCATTGCCGTGACGGTCACCACGTCGCCGCGGTTGGTGCTGATACCAGCCGCCGATGCCACGATCTTCTGCATTTCGGCAAGGTAAGCATCAACTTTCGCCTGGTCGGCGGGTTCGCCGACCATCTGAGCAATGCGACCCTTGTTGACGACGACGGCGATGGAGAGCTTTTCGATCTTGTAGCTGTTACGCGTCGTTGCGGTCGTCTTGCTGTTGATTTCGTAGTTGGTCTGCTCTTCTTTCTTGTCAGACTTGTCCTGCGATTCTGGACCGCTGGCGCCACCCGAGTCAGGCGCTGCCTGCGGGATGTTCTGCTCGACCGTGGTCGCGTTGTCGGACTGCTTCTGCTGTGACTGCGAGGCTTCCTTGGTCGTGCGAATCGAGCGCTCGACCTTCGATTCCGGATCGTAGGTCGTTTCCTGGATCTGCTGGCTGTCGGTGTTCAGTTCCGCCGTGACGCTGGAACGGAAGTTGTCCATGCCGAGGAAAGGTGCGAGCGCCTTGTCGATGTTGGTTTCAACTTCGCCCTGGACGTTCTGAACGATGTTCAGCGAACGGTTCAGCGAGCTGTTGCTGGCTTCGTCACCGGAAGCGAGCAGTTGCCCAGCCGAATCAAGGATTGTGACATCACCGACGTCGAGGCCGGGAACGGCTGACGCAACAAGGTGGCGGATCGACGTCGCGGCGTTGCGGCCGGTGGCGGCACTTGCGCGGATCATCACGGAAGCAGTCGGCTTCTGTTCGGCTTTGCGGAAGTTGCCAACCTCGGGCATGACGATGTGGACGCGAGCAGCTGTGATGCCCGAGATCGACTGGATCGTGCGGCCAATTTCGCCTTCAAGCGCGCGAACCCGCGTGACTTCCTGCATGAACGACGTCAGGCCAAGCGAGCCGACATTGTCGAAAAGTTCATAGCCTGCGTTGGCGCTGTTCGGGAGACCGCGTTCGGCGAGCAGGAGACGCGCCTTGCCCGTCATGCCAGCGGGAACTGTAATGCTGGTCCCGTCGGTTCCTACCTGGAAGCCGATGTTCGCTTCGGCGAGCGCTATGCTGATTTGGTTCAGATCAGGCGTATCAAGCCCGACATAGAGCGTTTCCTGAGCCGGCTTGTTGACCAAAAAGGCCGCCCCGAGGATCAGCGCGACGGAAACGACGCCCACGCCAGCCAGCGCCAGCAGACGATTCCGCCCTAGCGAACTGAAGTTCTTAAAGACTTGAACTAATTGATTTAACAGATTCATTCTGTTCTCGCACGACCGTCACAGACAAAGCGGGCTTATTGCCTCATTTCGACGATAGATGCCGAAACTTGTGCGAGCGTTTCGCGGGGATGTGCGAGTAGAAACGGATCAGAAGAAGTCGAAGTCTCCGGCTGCCTTCGCCAGGGGCTGCACATTGCCATAGTGATTGGCACCACCACCCAGCGCTCGTTGCATTTCACTCAGTTTCACCAGGCTCAACGCCGTTGCGACATCGACTGCCCAATCCTGCGGTATTTCTCCGGTGATCGTGTCAATGAACTCGGCAAGACCGCGTGTCTTCTGCACGGCGAGGTCAATCCCCTGCATCACTTTCATGCTTTCCGGCGAGTTCAGCAGTTCGGCACCGCCTCCCACGTCGAGGAGCTGCGGCTCGATCCGCTCGATCAAATAGGCGACGTCATGCAATTCCGAGACGATACGCATCAGGACATCAGGCAGGGCTTCAGCGGGCGACGGCTGCTCTGTCATTGCATTCACGGTCATCAATAAGGTCCTCGCCCTCAGAAGAATTCGATGCTGGTTTCAACGGGTTTCTGCGGAGCCGCCGGTCGCTGCTCAAGCGCAACAGTTCTCTGCGTTTCCGCACCGGTCAACGGGTACTGCCGAGCGCGCCCGGAAACCGGCCAGTATTCGAGCTTGCGCCCATGGTCACCACCTGTGCTGGAGCCGACGACCGGAATACCCTCATCCTTCAGGAACTGCACGGCAAAAGCGGCGTTCTGTTCACCGACATTCGAGAATGTCGAGATCGTCTTCGCTCCGCCGAAGATCTTGGCCTCCAGGCGGTCGCGGCGCGCGCCCTGCTTGAGGAGGCCGTTGATCAGCAATTCCATCAGATGGACGCCGTAACGCGTGGCGTCTCCGCCCGTCATCGGTGTGTTTCCAGTCCCCGGCAGGAGGAAGTGATTCATTCCTCCAACGCCCGCCACGGGATCTCGCAGGCATGCAGCTACACACGATCCAAGGATGGTCGTCAGGACCGCGTTCGGATCATTCAGGACCTTCCATTCGCCCTGGATGATATTGACGCGGCGGGCTGCAACGTCGAGATTCATTTCAATGCTCCAAATACGGCTTCGATAGCCGCCTTCATCTTCTCGATAGTGAAGGGCTTGGCGAGAACGTTGTTAGCACCAAGCTGCGCGGCCTTCGTGACCAGCGCACGGTCGCCCTGCGCCGTCAGGATGATGAAAGCCGCCTTCTTCGTCGCCGGGTTGGCGCGAACAGCCTGAAGGAAGCCGAGACCATCCATCTTCGGCATGTTGAAGTCGGAAATCACGAGGTGATGCGGCTGCTGCGTCATGATCTTCAAGCCCTGCTCGCCGTCACCGGCAGCGGTAATCTGCTTGAAGCCGAGCTGGGTCAGCGCATCGCTGAGCAGCAGACGGCTGGTGACCTGATCGTCGACGATCAGAACTTTGATTTTCTCTGCGATAGACATTAATCCGTTCCTTCCTTTCGGGCGGCTGTCATTTTTAGAATTTCTTCGCCGATGGCGTTCAGGGGCAGTTGCTGCTCGACGGCACCGAGTTCGTAGGCGACCCGTGGCATTCCATAGACCACCGAGGTCTTTTCATTCTGACCAAGGGTGCGCGCGCCGGCATGGCGCATCTTCAGGAGACCCGCGGCTCCGTCGCGCCCCATGCCGGTCAGAATCACGCCGACGGCGTTGCGACCGGCCAGCTCGGCCACCGAGTCGAACAGCACATCGACGGATGGCCGGTGACCGTTCACCGGATCGCGTTCGATCAGGCGGCAGCAAGGCGCATGGGCGTTGGTAACCTGCAGGTGGCGCTCGCCTCCTGGCGCGAGGTAGATCTTGCCGATCTCAAGGCGCGCGCCGTCCGTCGCTTCCTGGACGACGGGCGCACAGAGCCGGTTGAGGCGCTCCGCGAAGCTCTTGGTAAAGGTCGGCGGCATATGTTGTGTGATAACAGTCGGCGGGCAGTTTGCCGGGAACTTCTGAAGCACCGCAATCAATGCCTCGACGCCGCCGGTCGACGAACCGATAGCGACAATCTTGCGTCCGACGCGGAAGTCGGCCACCGCCGGTGGCGGAGCGGCCGGCGCCGGCTGCGTGTACTGGCGACGCTGCGAACGGGCGGCCGCCTTCACCTTTTCGGCGAGATCGCCGAAGGGACGAGAATCGCCCGGAAGCGGCTTGCCGACGCAGTCGAATGCGCCAATTTCAAGCGCTGCCAGCGAGGCATCGGCGCCGCGATGGGTCAGTGTCGAGACCATGATGACAGGCATTGGGCGCAGCCGCATGATCTTCTCGAGAAAGTCGAGGCCGTTCATGTTCGGCATCTCGATATCGAGCGTCACGACATCAGGGTTCAGCTTCTTGATCGCCTCGCGTGCCTCGAGCGCGTCGCCTGCCTGACCGATGACGTTGACCTCCGGATCGGCGCTCAGCACAGCCGTGATCAGGCCGCGCATCGTGGCGGAGTCGTCGACGACGAGAACTTTAGCTGGTGCGCTCATGCCTTCCTCCCCACGCCCTTGCTCGTGTAGCGGTAGGTCGTGATTCCGACATTGTCGAAGACATGCTTGGCGTCACCGGAGACGCGCTCGGAATGACCGATGTAGAGATGGCCGCCTTCCGGCATCAGATCCGCAAATCGCGACCAGATCTTCATCTGGGTCGGTTCATCGAAGTAGATCACCACATTCCGACAGAAGATGACGTCGAACTTGCCCTTGAACGGCCACTGCCCCATCAGGTTCAGCTCGTTATAGGTGATCAGACGCTTGACGCGATCATCGACCTGGAACTTACGCCGTCCTTGAACCTCGACCTCACTGAACCATTGCTTGCGCATGGCGGGCGAGACAGTTTCGAGCGCATTTTCGTCGTAGGCGCCCGCACGGGCGATCGCCAGGATCTTCGGATCGATATCGGTCGCCAGAATCTTGAAGTCGTAGTCCGCGACATTAGACATCATCGACAGAACGGTGAGCGCGATCGAATAGGGCTCCTGGCCATCCGAGGAGGCGGCCGACCAGATGCGGACCCGACCGCCCGTCTTCGCGCGGTGCAGCAGTTCCGGCAGCACATGGTCACGCAGATGCTCGAAATGGTGGTTCTCGCGGAAGAAGCGCGTGAAGTTCGTCGTCAGATGCGACAGCATCTCACGGCGCGGCGCGGCACCGGCCGGCGAGGAGACGAGCGCACAATATTCCCGAAATCCGGACAGGCCGAGGTTGCGGATATGCTTCGACAGACGCGAATAGACCAGCGACGCCTTGGTCTCGTTCAGGAAGATGCCGGCATCCGAGTAGATCATCGCAGCGATTTCCGTGAGGTCGCGGCGCGTCAGCGGGTACTCTCCGCTCGCCAGCACCTCCTCGGGGCTTCCCTGCCGCATGTCTTTTGCACTCAGGACATTCATGCGGCTTCGCTTTCAGTTTCGGGGAAAATGGCTTCGAGTTCGAGCAGGCAGATCATGCGCTTGTCGATCGCCAGGATACCGCGGGCGAACTGACGCTGCAGTTCGGAGGCTATTTCCGGCGTCGGTTGCACATTGTCTTCGGTGACGGACAGAATGTCAGACACAGCATCGACCAGCAGGCCGACGACCTTTTGGTATACCTGCGCCACGATAATCACGTGACGCTGCGAGGGCACCGCCGGCTTCATGCCGAGACGGGCGGACAGGTCGATAATTGGCAGCACCGCGCCACGCAGGTTGATGACACCCTTCATGTAGGACGGCGAGTGCGGCATCGCCGTTGCTGGCGTCCAGCCACGGATCTCGCGGACCGACATGATATTTACGCAAAACTCCTGATCCCCGACGCGGAACGCGATCAACTCGCGGTCCCTCTCGTTCAGATTTTTCACGGCATACGACATAAGCTTATCCTACCGCTGCCAGCGATACGTCCTGCTTCAGCGCCTGACCGCGCGAAGCGCCGACAACGGCATCGACGTCCAGAATGAGCGCCACGCGGCCATCGCCGAGGATGGTTGCGGCAGCGATACCGGGAACGTGCGTATAGTTCGCCTCAAGGCTCTTGATGACGACCTGGCGTTGGCCCTGGATCGCATCGACCATGAGGGCGCGCTGTCCGCCACCTTCCGATTCCACCAGGAGAGCAACGCCTTCGACGGGGTTCGCCTGGGTTGCGCGGAAGTTCAGGATCCGGCCGACATCCACCAGCGGGCAGAAGCTGTTGCGGATCGAGATCAAGCGGTGGTTCGCACCAAACGAATGGATCGCGGCAGCTTCCGGCTGCAGTGTCTCGACGATCGCCGTCAGCGGCACCACCAGCGTCTGGCCGGCAACCGTGACGACCATGCCGTCGAGGACGGCGAGCGTCAGCGGCAGGCTCATTGTGAAGACGGAGCCCTGGCCGGGCTTCGAAGTGATGTTGATGCGACCGCCGAGCGCCTGGATCGAGCGCTTGACGACGTCCATGCCGACGCCGCGGCCGGAGATGTCGGAGATCTTGTCAGCCGTGGAGAAGCCGGGCAGGAAGATCAGGTTGTCGATTTCCTCGTCCGTCAGGTTGGCATCGGCCGGGATCAGCTCGTTGGCGATCGCCTTCTGCTTCACCTTCTCGCGGTTGATACCCGCGCCATCGTCCGCGAGCTCGATGAGGATGCGGCCCGAGCGGTGCTTTGCCGTCAGGCGAACCGTACCCTCGATATTCTTGCCGTTGGCAGCGCGCTTCTCCGGCGTCTCGATGCCGTGGTCGACGGCGTTGCGGATCATGTGCGTCAGCGGCTCGGCCAGCTTGTCGATGACCGTCTTGTCGACTTCCGTGTTTTCACCTTCGGTGATCAGGCGGATCGTCTTGCCGGTCATGTCGGCGATTTCGCGAACGATACGCGACATGCGCTGGAAGACCGGCTTTACCGGCTGCGCGCGGATCGCCATGACAGAGTCCTGGATCTCGCGGGTGAGCTGCTGCAGCTCTTCCAGACCCATGTTGATCGACGACGTGCCGGTCGTATCGTTTTCGATGACGCTCTGCGAGAGCATCGCCTGGTTGATGACGAGCTCGCCGACGAGGTTGATCAGGCGATCAACGCGGTCGAGATCGACGCGAATCGTCTGGCCGGCGGCATTGTTCTGCGCGGCGGCAGCCGCACTCGCAGCAGCGGCGGCAGCAGATTCCTTCTTCTCGACACGGGCAGCGGCGGCAGCCATCTGTGTGACGTTGGAAGCCGTCTCGGCAGCGGCAACGGCAGCGGCAGCGTCGGATTTCGGCTGTGCGGCCGGCACTTCGGCAGCGCCCTCATCAAGAATGGAGAGGTCGAAGGGAACCGGGATCATCGGCAATTCTTCGGCCTCGGCGGCGGCTGCCTTTGCCTCGACGGGTGTGATCTGCAGGTCGCAATCCCACTCGGCGAATTCGAAGACGGTACGGATCGCGTCTTCGCCCTTGTCCGTCTTGAGCGTCACGTTCCAGTAGAAATAGGCCGCTTCCG
Organism: Rhizobium sp. R693; assembly: GCF_002211315.1. NCBI lineage: Bacteria > Pseudomonadati > Pseudomonadota > Alphaproteobacteria > Hyphomicrobiales > Rhizobiaceae > Rhizobium > Rhizobium sp. R693. Next base: position 7,303 of record NZ_LOKY01000011.1, read on the forward strand.
GATCGAGATCATCGAGACCGGGCAGCGCATCCATGTTGCAGTAGCAGCTCATCTCGCCGAGACGGGAGAGGTCGCGCAGCAGCAGGGTCGCATCATTGCCCTTGGAATAGAGGTCCGAACGCGGCTTGAAGGTGATTTCGTAGGCTGGCAGATCGGAGCCGGCTTCTTCCTCGCCGCCGAAGTCATCGAAAGAGAAGGGTATCGGCTGGAAGCCGCTGTCATCGGTCGGCTTCGGCGCCGGGGCGGCGACAACAGGTGCCGGCTTCGCTGCCGGAGCTTCCACGGCTGCGGACGGCGTAGGCAGTTCGCCGTTGGCGAGCGCTTCCAATTCCTTCACCAGACCGCGGCTGCGGCTTTCATCAACGCTGCCGCCGTCGCGAGCGGCGTTGGTCAGATCGGCTAGCACGTCTGCCGACTTCAGCATGACCTTCAGGACATCCTGTGTCGGCTCAAGCTTGTTGGAACGAACGCAATCAAGTGTAGTCTCGAACACATGCGCGAAAGCGACGAGATCATCCAGACCGAAAGCGCCAGCGCCGCCCTTGATCGAATGGACAGCACGGAACACCGCGTTGACGGTTTCCGGATCGCGATCGCCATCATTCATTTTCAGAAGACCGGATTCCAGTTCAGCGAGCTGCTCCTCGCACTCCTGGAAGAAGATCTCTTTGATTTCGTTCATATCCATAGGCGAAAATCCTGGGTTTAAGCGGTTACACGCTCAATGGCATCGATCAGCTTGGCAGGGTCGAACGGCTTGACGATCCAGCCGGTGGCACCGGCCTGGCGCGCGCGGTTCTTCTTTTCCGCATCGCTTTCGGTCGTCAGAACCAGGATCGGGATCGCGCGATACTTGTCGTTGCGGCGAACACCTTCGATGAAGCCGAAACCGTCAAGGCGCGGCATGTTGATGTCGGTGACGATGACATCGGGATTGGACTCTTCCAGAACCTCGAGGCCCTCGACGCCGTCTTCCGCCTGAATCGTCTCGAAGCCCGCATTGTTGAGGGTCACGAGAAGCATGTTCCTGATGGTCCGTGAATCATCCACGGTAAGCACTTTTTTCTTCATTGCCGGATCTCCTTGGCGAGCAGATGGTGGATATCGACACCAATCAGCTGCATGGTTTTCTGAAATGCGTCCGAAACCTTGCTGAAGCTGAATGCGAACTTGTCCTGGTCCCAGGTCTTGGCGGCAGCCATGAGGACCTGGGCGCTCAGCGCACCGATGCGTTCGACGGCAGAGGCGTCGATGGCCAAATCGGCGCCTCGCAACGACGCAAGCTTGTCGCGAAGCGCGGTCGCTTCGTTCAGATCAAGCACCGCTGACAGGTTCAGCGTCTTTCCAGTTTTCCTTGCCGCCATCAGCTCTTCCTTGTCTCCTGGTTCTCACTCAACAAACGTGAGCAGCGCTCATATACTGGTCTGTTAGTAAACAATCCGCCCTCCGACCGAGGCGACCGGCTGCGCGAATCCGAAATCCTCGTGGTCGGCCACGACATCGGCAGTCTGCTTGCCATCGATCGCCGAGGCCAACAGCGGCGCGCGGCCTGCGGGCTCGGCGTTTTGCCGGGCAATGCGAAATTCGCGGATCGTCTGGCCGAGTTCGACGATAACGGTGTGCAGGTAGTCCGCTCCTTCGGCGGAACGCGCGGCCGAAGCCGCGTTGTCGGTCATCTGCACGCCAAGCCCCTTTACGTCGGCCGTTACGACGTCGATGTTCGCGGCGTGCTCGCTTGCCTGATTTGCGACGGCGGCGATCGCCGTGTTGATCTCGCTGACCTGGCGAACGATGTTGCCGATCGAATCCTGGGTGCGTCCGACCATTTGGACGCCTGCGTCCACTTGCGATTTGGTGGTGCTAACAAGCGTCTTGATCTCGCGCGCGGCGTCCGCCGAGCGCTGCGCCAAGGCCCGCACTTCCTGTGCGACGACGGCAAATCCACGCCCGGAATCACCCGCCCGGGCAGCTTCGATACCGGCATTGAGCGCCAGGAGATTGGTCTGGAAGGCGATCTCGTCGATTGCCCCGATAATCTGGCCGATTCTCTCGGCGGACTGCTCGATATCGGCCATGGCAGCGATCGCGCGCCCGACGACTTCGCCGCTTTGTTCGGCTGCCGTGCGCGTCGAAGCCGCGGCCTGCTCGGCGGCACGGCTGCCTGCGGCACCGTGGCGGACGCTTTCCGAGAGGTCGGCAAGGGCGGCGGCAGAGGAGAGCAACTGCCGGGCATGAGAGGACGCATTGCCGGCAAATTGCTTCGACGCATCGCCGAGCGTCTGCACGGACGTTCCAGCAACCGCGGTCTTTTCGGCGATCGCCTGAAACTCGGACTGGACGGCATCCAGCGCACCGTTGAGCGCCAACGCGATGTCCCGATGGGCGCCGTCCTCCTCGACGGTTGCTCGAACCGTCAAATCACGGGCGGCAAGGCCATTGATCACATCGGCGAAAACGCGAGTGATCTCGGCTTTGTCACAGCTGCGCTGATCGGCGAGCGCGCGTTGCTGGGTCGCCCGCAGGGCATTGAAACGCAGGGAGACGGCAATCTCGACGTCCACCATCACGAGGCGAATGATTGCCGAAATTAGGTCGGAGATTTCCTTGGCGCGACGACGGCTGCTCGGCAGGAAGGAACGGCCGGCCAGCTCGGTCGCAAGGCCACCGATGACATGCTCGAGAACAACGCCATGGCCGGCAACGTGCCAGCGCGGGTCAAGGCCCATCTTGCTTTCGGAATCGGACAGAACCTTCACGCGCTCAGCATAAAGGCTGTCGAAACGCGCATCCGTCAAAACGTCCCAGTGCGAGGCCTGCAGGTCGTGGAGCCGCTCGACCTGGCGCTCACTTTCAAAATTCCGTGCGGCGTCGGGAAAGGACTGAAACCGCTGGAAGAGGTCACGCAGGCCGGCGGTCAGGTGTTGCTGAAGATCGACGCGATGGCGCCGGACCAAATCACAGTGTTCGGCATCGAGACCGGCAAAGCGGAGTCGGTCACGCAAGCTTCCTGCCTGCGCTCCTCGTGCCTGATCTGATGGCATTTCCTGCCCCAACGCCTGTCCCCAACCACATGCCGGGCAAGAGGCCCGTCACTAATCTATTGCCCCGAGCGGCAGGTACGTTGCTGACAGGTGGCTTGCCTCCGGCCGCCGCCGGCGGCCTGAAGCCTCCCGATCAGTAGATTCTGCTTCGGAGCTGCTTGATGAGATGGATTCCGGATCGACCGGTACGGCGGTGCGGCGTCATGCCTGGTGGGAACGAGTGAATTTTCCCATTCCGACGTTTCATGCAATGTTTATGGTTAATTCCTTGCCTGAAGGTTAATGCGTATTTTATGAATGTCGACTTTCCAGCAGGCCCTAATAACCATCTACGAATTACTGGGCTTGCGTTGCATCGCTGCTACAAGTCCGGCGCAAGCTTTGTGTTATACGCCCAGAAATAACCGTGACATGACGTCAGAAGGATTGGGCAATGATTGTTCTCGGATTGGGGTCTTGCTTCCTCGCAATTGCTGTTCTCGCGGCCGTTACGCTGCTGGACCGCATCGAAGCGACCCGCGGCCAAATTTCCCTGCGCGTCCTTTGAATTTCCATAACTAGGCGGTAAAGACCAGCCACGCGCCCGGCACGCCGGCGCGCTAAACTTCGGCTCTACTACTGCGTTTGCGTTTAACGGAACTTCCGTTCATGTCCGCCAGACTTGGCCTCTTTATCATTCTCGGCGTGACGCTCTGGCGAGTGATCACCCTTCATTTCGACACGACTGATCTGTTCGTCGATGAGGCGCAATACTGGCTCTGGTCGCAGCATCTCGACTTCGGCTACTATTCAAAGCCGCCGATGATCGCCTGGGTCATTCGGGCAATGACCGAGCTTGCGGGATCGACATCGATCTATTGGATCAGGCTTTGCGGACCGCTGATCCATATGGCGACCGCAATCATGATGATGAAGACTGCCAAGCGTTTTGTCGGGTCCGACATCGAAGGGTGGACCGGTGTCACCTTCATCACCCTGCCGGGCGTTGCGCTGTCATCGGTGTTCTTCTCCACGGATGTCGTGCTTCTCTTTTTCCTGACCGTCGCGCTGTGGGCCTATTTCGGCCAGACCGCGAAGCGTTCCGCGGGTCTCGCCCTTCTTATGGGATTTGCCTTCGGCTGTGCCTTTCTGTCGAAGTACGCGATCCTCTTTGTTGTTCCCGGAGGGCTGATCGCGCTCATTCTGCTTCCCAGCGCACGTATAGCCTGGCGCGATTTCTTCATATCCGTCATCGTTGCCGTTGCCGTCGCAGCGCCGAACCTCTGGTGGAATCTTGCCCACGACGGCACAACCGTTCGCCACACCACCAACATCGCGCATTGGAGCAAGCTTCGCATCGACGTTGCCGGAGGCCTGGAATTTTTCGTGGCACAATTCGGCGTCGTCGGACCGATCGTGTTCTTCGCGATGCTCTGGGCCGTCGCGCGCGCGATCAAGGACAAGAGCGAACCGCGGGAAAGGTTGCTGATCTGGCTATCGATGCCGGTCGTTCTGCTGATCACGCTTCAAGCACTGGTCGCCAAGGCCTATGCCAACTGGGGTGTGACCGCCTATATCGCGGGAACGATGCTTGCCGTATGGCTGCTTGACCGTCTCTGGCCAAAGGGATTGCGCATCTCGCTGATGATAAATGGCACGGCCAGTTTCCTGTTTCCGCTCGCCGCGGTCTTTGCGCACCAGCTGGTGCTGCCGAACGGCAACGAGATCATGAAGCGCTATCTCGGCCGCAGTGCGATCAGCCGCGAGGCTGGCGAGGTGGCGCGTCAATCGGTTATCCCAATCATTGTCAGCGACAGCCGCGACTTGCTGGCAGACATGTTCCACACGCTGCGAGACGATCCTGTCCGCATATACGCAAAGCCACCATCCGATGCACCAGACAACTATTACGAGCAGACCTTTGCCCTGCCGAGCGATGTTGCCGAGAGTGTTCTTTTCGTGACGACGCATCCGGTGGAGTGCGCACAAACGCCCGAGTTGGTCCGGAGCTGGCAGCCGGTTGAAGGCTATTATCGCGGCAAGACGATCTTTTCCTACAGGATTTCACCGGCCTGCCTCACCGGCAAATAGACCGTCACTTTGGGACGGATGGGAGCCCAAGGCACGTTCCCGACCCCTCAACCTCCACAAACACGACGCCGCCTTTTTCGAAGGCAAGACGCAACTGCGCCTCGGTTGCACGATGAATTTCGTGGTGCTTTCCTTCATAGTCGCGGATTGTGCTGCGAGACACGGCCGCATGCTCTGCGAGGTCGAGCTGCGTCCAGTCAAGCAATCCGCGAGCGGCTCGGCAGAGTGCCGGTGTCAGAATTGTTTCCTTTGCGCCTTGACCCATAATGTCAAACCACCCATATTGGTTGAAATAAGCCATATATGTCATGTTTTAGCCGGGATTTCTAGTTCAGGAGAGAGTGATGCCGCACGATACGCCCCTGATTTCGACAATCGTCGGAGGCCTCGTGCTTGCGTTCCTTCTCGGCGCGCTTGCCAACAAGCTGCGACTGCCTCCCCTGGTCGGATATCTTGTGGCCGGCGTTCTCGCTGGCCCGCATACGCCGGGTTACGTCGCCGACCAGAGCCTTGCGCCCGAACTCGCCGAGATCGGCGTCATCCTGCTTATGTTCGGTGTCGGGCTGCACTTCTCCCTTAAAGATCTCCTGTCCGTTCGTGGCATCGCGGTCCCAGGCGCGATCGCGCAGATCGGATTTGCCACATTGCTCGGCTGGGGACTGGGCGCACTGATGGGATGGCCGACGGGAGGGAGCCTCGTCTTTGGACTTGCTCTTTCCGTCGCTTCGACAGTCGTCCTCTTGAAGGCGCTGCAGGAGCGACGGCTGATCGAGACCGATCGCGGCAAGATCGCGGTCGGTTGGCTGATCGTCGAGGACCTCGCAATGGTTCTGGCGCTTGTCCTCATCCCGGCCGCGGCCAGTATCGGCGGCGGGGATCACGCGACGGTCGAACCCCTTTCTGCCGCGATCAATAGGCTCTTCGGCCTCGACCTCGGCATCGGTGGCATAATCGTCATGACCCTCGTCAAGGTCGCGCTGTTTGTCGGGCTGATGCTGGTTTTCGGGCGACGGATCATTCCCTGGACGATGCACCGCATCGCCCACACCGGATCCCGAGAGCTGTTCCGCCTCGGTGTCCTGGCAATCGCTCTCGGCGTCGCCTTCGGCGCCTCCAAGCTCTTCGGTGTTTCGCTGGCGCTCGGCGCCTTCTTTGCCGGCATGGTCCTCGCCGAAAGCGAGCTCAGCCATCGTGCCGCCCAGGAGAGCCTTCCGCTTCGCGATGCCTTCGCGGTGCTGTTTTTCGTCTCGGTCGGCATGCTCTTTGATCCGAATATTGTTGTCCAGAAGCCGTTATTGCTGCTTGCCACTCTCTTCATTATCGTGATTGGAAAGTCGATCGCCGCCTTCCTGATCGTGCTGTTGTTCCGAAAGCCCGTCGGCACGGCGCTGACTATTTCCGCGAGCCTTGGGCAGATCGGCGAATTCTCCTTTATCCTGGCGACGCTGGGCGTCTCTCTCGGCCTGCTGCCAGAGGAGGGACGCGACCTCATCCTGGCGGGCGCCATCATCTCGATCATTCTCAACCCGCTGCTCTTCTACGGTTGCGATCGCCTGCGTCTGTTGTTGGAGCGCACGAAGCGCGACGAGTCTGCCGCGGAGCCGGCGGCACCGGAGCCGGCTGAAGAACCGGCGGTAGCGGATGATGTGCAACCGACAACCCTTCGTGGACACGCAATCCTTGTCGGCTACGGTCGCGTCGGCAGCATCGTAGGGCAGAACCTCAAATCGTCCGGGACGCCTTTCCTTGTGATCGAGGACTCGGACAAGCGCATTGGGGAACTTCGGGACCAGGGAATCGAAGCGATCAGCGGCAATGCGGTTTCGCGCGAGGTACTCGACCTTGCGAACCTCGCCGGCGCGCGCAGTCTTGTCGTCGCCATTCCCAACGCGTTCGAGGCCTGCCGTATTGCCGAGCAAGGCCGCGCCATCACCCCATCCATCCTGATCGTGGCGCGCGCGCATTCGGACGCCGAGGTCGAGGCATTGAAGGAATACGGTGCAGACACCGTCATCATGGGCGAACGAGAAATCGCCATGGGCATGGTTGACCGGCTGGCCCAAGTGCATCATGACAGTGTGCCCTATGAAGACAAAGCCGAGACTGCTACAATCGCAGCCGAGGAAGCGCCTTCTCCCGATAAAGAATGAGAGACTTTTGCGCCGTTGAGCCGGTACGAGGTTGAAAATCCAAATGATCACGAGATGAGGCTCGACGCGCGCCGCATGAGCAGCCGCGTTGCGATCTCCCTGGTCGTTGCCATTTTCGCCTATCTCGGTCTGCTGCTCGGCGGCAATCTCGTCATCGGTCCGACGCGCGGCCCGAATTCGGTTTCTTCGTCCAGCAAGGACAGCCAGCCGCCGCAGGTAAGCGCGCGAGACGTCGTTCGCGGCATCTTGACCCCCGAGCGCAAGCAGGCCTTCAAATATACTCCCTATGATTCCGGTAGCGCGGCAACAAGCGTAACGCCTAGAATCGCGCTCCTCTCAACTGGGGAGCCCACGTATCCGGTCGCCTTCCCCCCGCAGCTTCATGCTGCCGATGGCAAGGCTTACGATTCGCATGGCCCGCCAGCGGCCGCGGCATGAATGCGCGCCTACCCGGCGCTTTCCATTGCTTTTAAGACACGCCGCCTGCGCGAGGAGCGCAGGCTCAAGCGTTATCAAGGATAAACAACAACATGCGTAATTCACCATGGCTGGTGTTCACCTATACGGTGATCATTCTCCTCGGCATCCTGATCGCTTTGCCGAACGCACTGCCGCAATCAACGCTCGACCGCTTGCCTTCATGGTTGCCACACAACCGGGTTTCGCTCGGTCTCGACCTTCGCGGCGGCTCGCACCTCGTTCTCGAAGTCGACGAAGCTGACCTGACCCGTGAGCGCCTGCAATCTCTCCTGCAGGACGCCCGTCGCGTGCTTCGTGAGAAGAGTATCCAGACCAAGTCGATCGTCCGCAACCAGAACCAGATCGTTGTCACCTTGACCGATCCGGCCCAGAGCGACGAAGCCGTCACGCAGCTGAAAACCCTCGGCAACGCGATCGCCACCGGCCTCAGCGCTGGCCAGTCCGATCTCTCGGTAACAACCAATGGCGGCAATATCATCGTCGCCTTCTCGCCCGCCGGCATCGCGGCAAACGTCGACTCGGCCGTTCAGCAGAGCCTCGAAGTCATTCGCCAGCGCGTCGACCAGGTCGGCGTTGCCGAACCGACGATCCAGCGTATCGGCGGGAACCGCGTGCTCGTACAGCTCCCAGGTGCACAGGACCCGTCCCGCCTTCGCCAGCTTCTCGGCTCGACCGCGAAGATGTCCTTCCACATGCTCGCCCCGAACAACCAGCCAGGACCGGGCGTAACGATGCTGCAGGACGAAAAGGGCAATACCTATCCTGTTCTCGACCGCGTCGAGATCTCGGGTGACCGCCTCTCGGATGCCCGCGTCAGCTTCGATCCAAACACGCATGAGCCGGTCGTCAGCTTCCGCTTCGACAGCGCCGGCGCAACCCGATTTGCCGAAATCACCCGCCAGAACGTTGGCAATCCCTTCGCCATCGTCCTCGACGACAAGGTTCTGAGCGCACCTGTCATCCGCGAACCGATCACCGGCGGCTCCGGCCAGATTTCCGGCAGCTTCTCGGCCGAGAGTGCAACCACGCTCGCCGCCATGCTGCGCGCCGGTGCCTTGCCCGCCAAGCTCACCGTCATCGAAGAACGCACCGTCGGTGCTGACCTCGGCGCAGACGCTATCCGCATGGGTATCTATTCGGGTCTCGTCGGCTTCGTGCTCGTCGCAGCGTTCATCTTCATCTTGTACGGCACGTGGGGCTTCCTTGCGAACTTCGCGCTGCTCGTCCACACGATCCTGACCTTCTCGGCCCTGACGCTCGTGGGCGCGACGCTCACCCTGCCAGGTATCGCGGGTGTCGTTCTCGGTATCGGTCTTGCGGTTGACGCGAACGTTCTCATCAACGAGCGCATCCGCGAAGAGACGCGCAAGGGCAAGAGCGCCTTTGCCGCCATCGACACCGGTTTCCGCCGCGCCTATTCCACGATCATCGACGGTAACATGACGGCGCTGATCGCGGCGGCGATCCTGTTCTGGTTCGGTACTGGCCCGGTTCGCGGCTTTGCCGTGACCATGGCGCTTGGCCTGATCATCTCGATGTTCACGTCCGTCGCATTCGTTCGTGTAACGATGATCGAGATCACGCGTCGTCGTAAGCTGAAGGTCCTGAACATCCGTCCGCTGATACCGATGATGTTCAATCCTTACGGCCGCCACATCCAGTTCATGAAGGCTCGCTTCTTCGGCGTGACGGTCTCGGCGCTTCTGTCGATCGCCTCGGTCGTGCTCTTCATTCATCCGGGCCTCAACTACGGCGTCGACTTCCGCGGCGGCATCCAGATGTCGGTTAAGACGCAGGAGGCCGCCGATCTCGGTCGCTTCCGCGAAGGCTTGAACGGCCTTGGCCTCGGCGAAGTCTCACTCCAAACCTACGGTGACAACAACACCATGGCGGTGCGCGCGCAGCGCCAGGACGGTGGAGAAGAAGCCCAGACGGCAGCCGTCGAGAAGCTGAAGGCGGAGATCATCAAGATCGACCCGTCGGCAACCGTGACCGGCACCGACGTCATCGGCCCGAAGGTCAGCGGCGAGCTTGCCTGGGCCGGCATCCTGTCGGTCGTTATCGCAAGCTTGGCGATGCTGTTCTACATCTGGTGGCGCTTCGAGTGGCCATTCGCTGTGGGCGCCATCGTCACGCTCATCCTTGACGTGACCAAGGCGATCGGCTTCTTCGCGCTGACCGGCCTCGACTTCAACCTCACCGCCATCGCCGCAATCCTGACGCTCGTCGGCTATTCGGTGAACGATAAGGTCGTGGTCTATGACCGCATGCGCGAAAACATGCGGCTCTATAAGTCGATGCCGCTGCGCGAAATCATCGACCGGTCGATCAACGAGACGCTGGCACGAAGCCTCTACACCAACGCGACGGCCTTCCTCGCCCTGCTGCCGATGGCGATCTGGGGCGGCAGCGCGGTCTCGAGCTTCGCGATCCCGATGGTCTTCGGCATCCTCGTTGCTGGCGCTTCGTCGATCTTCATCGCAGCGCCGATCCTGCTCTTCCTCGGCGACTGGCGTCGCCGCCACGGCAAGGCCCTCACCGCGGCCGAACCCGAAGCAGAGATCATTCCTCCGCAAGAGGGCCAGCCGCGCAAGACCGCCGGCTGAGTATGATGCTGAGCTGAATGAAATGAGGGCGCCGGCTGCAGAACCGGCGCCCCTTTATTTTCAATGGAGGGAGATTCCGCGGCCCCGGCGCACGCGCCTCCACGATCAACCGCCACCCTCCGGCAATTCCTCGACGTTCTGGACGAACTGGACAGTTTGGATTTGCAGCCACGCGGAGATACTCTAGTTCTTTGGGCAGAACATTCGAAGCAAGCTCCAACTGCAACGGCATGACGTTTATAATCGCACTGATTCTGGCGCTTACGTCGCCCTCCAAGCCATCCGGACTGTATTCAATGGTATCTGGCATCCATCACGTGACCCTTATCACCCGAAAGGTACAGGCAAACGTGGATTTCTACGCGGGGTTTCTCGGCATGCGGCTGGTCAAACAGACCGCCGGCTTCGAAGACGCCACACAGCTTCACCTCTTTTACGGAGACGCCAAAGGCAGCCCCGGTTCGCTGGTAACCTTCCTCGTATGGGAAGACGGCTCGCCCGGGCGCGTCGGCCACAGCCAGATCGGTGAGTTGTCGCTTGCCATCGATCCCGCCAGCATCGGTTATTGGCTGACGCGCGGCATGAGTTTCGGGATCCGTTCGGAAGGTCCGGTCGATGAGTTTGGTGAACCAGTCCTGCGCCTGAAGGATCCCGACAACATCATCGTCAAGCTCGCCGGAGCCCGCGATCTGAAATCTTCGGCCGTTTGGGATGGGGCGGGTGTGCCGGTGGAGCACGCGGTTCAACGCGTGCGCGGCGTTACCATGCTGACGGAAACGCCGACCGAAAGCCGCGACTTCGTGGAGCGCCATTTCGGTTATCGCTTCCAGGCCAATCGCGGCAACATCGATCGGCTTGTGTCAGAATCCGGCGATATCGTCGACGTCAGGAATGCCCAGGGGTTCTGGTCCGGCGCTCCGGGTCCGGGGACGGCTGATCACGTCGCGTTCCGCGCTACCAGCGTAGAGCGGCTTCACAAGGTTCACGATGCGTTGAAGGAGAGCGGCGCGTCTGCGACGAACCTGCACGATCGCAAATATTTCGAATCGCTCTACGCCCGCGAGCCGGGCGGAACCCTGATCGAACTGGCGACCGACAAGCCCGGCATGACGGTGGACGAGCCACAGGCCACGCTTGGCACCAAGCTTTTCGTTCCCAAGGATCCGATCACCGATCTCAAGGATCTGAAGGTCGTTCTTCCGCAGTTTTCGATGCCCGGCGAGCCGCGTATCAATTATCGCGACCTGCCCTTCGTGCACCGCTTCTATACCCCGCCAGACCCCGACGGCAATGTCTTCGTCCTGTTGCATGGCTCGGGCGGGAACGAAACGACACTAATGCCCCTGCTGCACGAGGTTGCCCCGCATGCCACGCTGCTTGGCGTACGCGGACGGGCGACCGAAGAGGGCATTCCGCGCTGGTATAAGCGCATCACGCCATTCTCCTTCGACCAGGACGACATCAAGAGCGAGGCCGAGGCCTTTGCCGCCTTCATCGAAGGCGCCGTATCCTCATATGGACTGGATCCGAAAAAGATCGTCTATGTCGGCTATTCCAATGGCGCGAACCTGCTCAACTCACTGCTCTATCTGCATCCGAATCTGGTGCACAAGGCGGTCCTGCTGCGCTCCATGTCAGTCCTGAAGACCTATCCGCACGCCGATCTCAAGGGCACGGATCTCCTGGTCATCAGCGGAAAGACGGATGCCTATGGCAAGTACGCCAGCGAGCTTGAGACGCGTCTGAGGCAATCGGGAGCGACCGTCGATTCGGATGTCATTTCCGGCGGACACGACCTCGGCGACGCGGACGTTCCGATCATCCAGAAATGGTTGTTACAGCGGAGCAACTGACTGGACGGGTTCTGGCTGCGCCGGTACGGCGTCTCAGGCGCGGCGAGTCCTGTCTCAGGTATGGCGTCCGCGCGGAAACGCCGGCAATTCCGTCCTCTTGCATTGTTCGGAAGCAACGATTGAAAGAAAAAGCGAGCAAGCCGCCGTCAATTCGCGCCAGACGATAGCAAAGAAATAACTTCCGTCCCTGTCGGTTGCACTTTCTGCTTTGCGCTGCGTCTGAACAGTGGTCGCGGCGCGCCGGCGCGTGTTGGTTATTTGTTATTCATGAAGAAGTTTGCGTTCGTTTCTCCAGGGTTCTAAAGCCGCTCGCATCATCTACTACGAGACATACAACGCATAAGCATCTCTCAGGCAATATTTGGCGCCTTATAAAATAAATTTTGCTTTCTGCATGTTGCAGAACGCTATTCTCATCTTATCAATATTTAATTTCGTACAATTATGAATTTTTAAGAATTATTGCAACTTGATTTATCCACGGTGTTTAAGATCTATTTTTTACATCTATATTTAGATTGTATTATTCTCTACAAGCGGCAAGAAATTACCACATTCGTCTGCGAACTGCTCCATCTGTTCTATTTTGCTGCAGCGCAAAATGCTCCTTGCCGAAGCAGGGTCTCAGCCCTATCCTCGCTTCGACATCGATCGCAGAAGGGGAAATTGAATGCCTCCTCGACCCGTGGACATCAGCCTGATCATCTCGTCGAGAAATCGGGCCCATGGACTGACAAACTGCCTGGATGCTATTTCTGTTGCCGCCCGGCAGGCAGACTATCTGAGACTTGAACTCGTCTTCGTGGACAATGGATCCACAGACGAAACGTCGGATGTCGTGCGGCAGTGGGCGTCGACCGCTCCGATCAAAACCAACTTGATCTATGAAGCGAAGCCCGGTCTCGCCGTCGCCCGCAATACGGGCTTGAGCGCCGCGAGAGGCCGCATCCTCGCCTTCACCGACGACGATTGCGAAATCTTTCCCGACTATTTCAGCACGCTCGCGGCCCTGTTCAGCTCCGATACGGAGATGGTCATGCGCGGCGGCCGGATCGAGCTCGGCGACGCGCGCGACCTGCCGGTGACGATCAAGCCTGAGATGGAACCTGCGGTGCTGACCAGCGACCTGCATGCCGGTGGCTTCATTCATGGTGCCAACATGGCGTTTCCCTACACGCTGGTTGAGAAGATCGGTCTCTTCGACACGCGTTTCGGCGCCGGATCACCGTTCCGTTCCGGCGAGGACACCGATTACGTTCACCGCGCCTTCAATGCCGGCGTGCGTGTCGAATATCTGCCCGATTTTGCCGTCAAACACTTTCATGGGCGGCGCGAGCTTGCGGATATCAAGCGCCTCCAGACCGGCTACGCCTTCGGCAACGGAGCACTATACGCCAAATACCTCTTCGATCGCCGGTCGAACATGCGCGGTATGCTGCGCTGGGAAATCCGCCAGGCGCTTATGGAAACGATGGGGCGCAGAAAACTCAACGAAGAGCTTGGCCTGACCTACCGCAGCCAGCTTCGTGACAACCTGACCGGCATGCTCGCCTACTGGCGGGCTCCGAAGGCAAAGCAGCCCGCCTGAGGCGCTCGCCTCGCCGCCAACAGAATCAACACGCGACTCTTCGCGAGCCAAATTCGATTGGATAATGCATGGCCGATACGGCAATTGCCCACGCCGACCTCAAAAAGAAAACCGCGCTTTCCGTCCTGTGGTCGGTGGTCCGCGTCGCCTGGAGCACGATCGCAACCTTTGTGATCTTCGTCATCCTCGCCCGCATTCTCGGCCCCGGCGATTTCGGCACCTTTGCGCTTGCAAGCCTGTTCGTGGAAATTGGTCGCGTGCTTGCCTATGCGGGCCTCGGCGACGCTGTCACGCGTCAGCTCGATCTCGACGAGGAGCTTGCCGACACGGCCTTCTGGGCGACGATCGCCTTCAGCGCCATCGTTGCTTCGCTTGTGTTCTTCTTTGCACCCTACTACGGCAATCTGGTGCGCGATCCGTCGGTGTCAGGCATCCTTCGCTGGCTGGCGCCGCTGCTTCCGATTTCCTCGCTGGCGGTTATCCATAATGCGCGCCTCGCACGCGAATTCGGCCACAAGAGCCTCGCCGGACAGGCAATCGCCGCAAGCCTGCTGTCAGGCATCACCGCCGTCGTCTGCGCCTTTCTCGGCTGGGGCGTCTGGGCGCTCGTGGCGCAGACCGCGGTCAACGCCGCCGTGACCGTGCTCCTCGGCTGGTTCTACTATCCCTGGATGCCGAAGTTTCGCTTCAACGTCACGATGTTCCGGTCCGTCTTTCTCTTCAGCATCAGCCTCGTTGTGACGCAGCTGATGTGGATGCTGCTTGCCCGCGTGCAGGACATCTTCATTTCGCGCTGGTTCGGCCCAGTCGAAGTCGGCCGTTATCGCATTGCCTGGCGGCTGATCGAACTGATCGGGCAGGCAGTGCTCGCGCCGATTGGCAGCGTGTCGCTCGTCACGCTGTCGCGGCTGCAGAACGACCACACGGCCTTCCGCAACGCCTACAACAAGATCGTCGGCGCTGCCGCGCTCGGAACCATGCCGCTGCTGCTCGGCTTCGGCGCTATGTCGAACGACATGATCGCGCTGCTCTTCGGTGACAAGTGGGGCAATGCCGGCGACATCGCCACCGTGCTCGTGCTGATGGCGGTTCCGTTCGTCATGAACTTCTTCGCTTCGTCGGCGCTTTCCGCGGTCAACCGGGCGGAGTCGATCCTGTCCGTCGCCGCCTTGCAGCTTGCGACGACACTGATCCTTACCTGGCTGCTCGTCCCCTACGGCGTTGTCGCTGTTGCTGCGGGCTACACGCTACGCGCCTGGCTGACGATGCCTTATCAGCAATATGTCCTCGCCCGATATGCGCACATCGACGCGAAGAGCACGCTGAAGGCCGTTGCCCTGCCCTTCTGCGGCGCGGCGCTGATGGCCGTCTGCGTCTGGTTTGCGCATCCTGTCGTCCTGGCGCACGTTCACAACCGCTGGCTGGCGCTCGGCCTCAGCATTGGCCTTGGCGGCGTGATTTACCTAGCCTTCCTGCCGATCTTCGGCCGCTCGGTGATCCGCCCCTATATCGCGCTCGCCATGTCCCTCAACCCATTCCGCAAACAGGCCGAAGCTTAGCCGCTTGCATGGACTACTTGTCCGTAAACAAGGAGCATTTCATGGAATCCAATATTACGATCATCAACCGTCTTCAGGGCGTGATCGCCAATTGCCTTTCCGATCTCTTTGATCCGTCCGAGCGTTTTGCGCTTCTCGACTTTCCGAACCATTACAATATCGGTGACAGCGCCATCTGGCTCGGCGAGCTGGCCTATTTCGACCGCAAGCGCACGCGCCCGTCCTACGTAACCGAAATCCCGACCTACGATGAAGACCGGATGCTCAGCGCGATCGGCAGCGGCCGCATCTTCCTGCATGGCGGCGGCAATTTCGGCGATATCTGGGCGGGCTACCGCCAGTTCCGTGAAGGCATGCTCGACAAACACAAGGGCCGCCCGATCATCCAGATGCCGCAGACGATCCATTTCAAGGAGCAGGCCAACGTCGACAGCACCGCACGCGCCATCGAGCGTCACGGTCAGTTCACGCTTCTCGTTCGCGACCAGCGAAGCCTGGAATTTGCCCAGCGCTGGTTCCAGTGCGAAACACGCCTTTGCCCCGACATGGCCTTCTGCATCGGTCCGGTCACCCGTCCGACGCCCCAGCATGAGCTGCTGCTCAATCTGCGCGAGGACCAGGAAGTCGGCGCCGCGCAGGATCTGACGGCGGCAACCTCGCGTCCGGGTACCGTGAAGTCAGACTGGCCCGACGAGCCCGCCGATTTCCAGCGCCAGACGAAACATGCCGCAATCTTGAAAGGCCTGCTGACCGGCCGCATCGGCGGCCGCGCGCGGATGACGGAGCTTGCCTATCGCGAACGGGCGCAGCAGCGTTTCGACCGCGGCGTGGCGCTGCTGGGCTCGGCGCGCCAGGTCATTACCGACCGGATGCACGGGCACATCATGTGCGTGCTTCTCGGCGCCGATCACTGCGTCCTCGACAACAGCTACGGCAAGACGAGCAGCTTCATCCAAGCGTGGGGCACCTGCAACAGCGACAAGGCGGAGCTTGCCTCGACGGTCGACGAGGCGCTTGCCATCCTCGATGCGCGCCGCGTCGCGCCGGCGACCGCGGCCTGAAAGGCTCTCGATCAGCCTCGCCGGGCAACCAGAATCCCGGCGAGCACCACGACGCCGCCGATCGCCTGCATTGGGCCGATCGGCTCGCTGAGCAGCACCCAGGCGAGGATTGCCGCCACGACGGGCTGCAGCAGCAGCGTCAGCGAGGAGAAGGTGGCCGGCAGATAGGCAAGTGCGTAAGCAATGGCCACCTGCCCGCCCGCATGGCTGACGAAGGCGAGGCCGAAGACGATTGCCCAACCGTAGGCCGTTGGCGGCAGCATGTGGCCTTCATAGAAGAAGCCTAGCGGAAAGATACAGACAGCGGCGGACGCAGTGCTCCAGAGCATGATGCGAACCGTATCGAAGCGGCTGCGCAGCTTGCCGATCGCCAGGATGTAGCCCGCATAGAACACGGCTGCGATCACCGCGACGCCATCGCCGCCGAGATCGCCATTGCCCAGTGCCGCCGGGCCTCCCTTCAGGATGACGACACCGGCGAGCGCCAATGCCAGACCGAGAACGAAGACAGGCGTGACCGCCGCGCCGAAAAACAGTAGCCCGATCACCGTGACAAAGACGGGGGCAAGATTGGCGAGCAGCGTTGCGTTCGCCACCGACGTCATGGTGATCGAGACATGCCAGGCGGCAAGATCCATGGCAAGCACGACGCCAGGCAGGATCAGCAGGGCATAATCCGAGAGCTTTTCAGGCTTCGGCCCGGCATCCCTGCCCTTCGCAAGCGAGAAGATGAAGATCGGGATCAGGGCTAGGGCCACTCGCCAGAAGGCGGTTGCCATCGGCCCGACTTCGGACAGCCGCACGAAGATCGGCGAGCCGCCGATCGCCGCGCCGCCGAGGATCAGGGCAGCAAGGGGAAATCGGTTGGATGCGGGGGTTTCAGCGATAGTCGAAGCGGCTTGCGACATGTCTCTCGAATGCTTTCTGACCGCCTTAAGACTGGCGGCGAGCAACGGACCTATCAGAAGCTGTGGCGAGCGAATAGCCGAGGAACGGCAAGGGCAGGCAAACGCGCAATCTTAAATATCTGTCGATGCGAATTTACCGCACTGTACAAATCAGCCCGAGATGACGGTCGAGAATTCAGGCGTCCCGCGGATGGTGTTGCTGACCGTGCAGATCTCTTCCGCCGCATGCGCGATCTTCAGGCGCGTCTCTTCGTCGAGGTCGCCTTTGATCGAGAAGACGATGTTGAATGCCTGGACGCGCGACGGGCCATCGCTCGCCTTTTCACCTGTGACGTCGGCGGTAATCTCGGTGACGCGGTCGAGAATGCCCATCTGGCTCGCGGCAATACGGGCGCTCAGGACCAGACAAGCCGACAACGACGCATATAGAAGGTCCAGCGGATTGAAGCCCGGTTGCGAGGCGCCGGTGACGATATCGAGCTCGCCCCTGGTGGCTGACGTGATATGCGGAAAACCCGTGCGGCCAAGAACGGCGGCAGCGCCAACGGGACGGGGACGGGCCTTGAGGTCGGCCATACGAAAATCCTTTGGTGATGATAGCCTGTGCTAGATAGGCATTTTGAACCACCTGGGCAACGCGCTTCTCGTTAGTGGCGGAAGGACAGCAGACCATCCCAGGTGATTCGCCCTAATCTAACCGCTCGTCAACCTCAGTTTGCCATCCCGATTTCTGAGGATAGCCCCGCGCCAGCTTCAAGACGCAATATAAGTATGCCCTAAAACAGAAACGACTCATTGGAGTTATCCATGCGAGCACTTGCGGCTGTTCCTGTTGCACCGAGCGTCATCATCGATGCCGAGCCCTTCGGCTATGTCAGAAAAGTCTACGTCGACGACGAAGCCTGCTGGGGTCTCTTCGATTCCGATGGCGACGTGATCTTCGTCGGCGACGTCGCCCGCGATTGCCACGACTACGCGGCCAAGGAACAGATCCGGATCCAAATCATCCATTGAACTGTCGGCCGCGCCCGGAACGGCATGAAATCTCAAAGACGGGCGCGGTCAAGCTGCCCGGCAAGCGCAATAGGCCTGCCGGACCGAAATGCATGAAAGGCCATCAGCGATATGACGGCGCCGGCGGTGTAACCACCGCCTTCTCGCCGGAGAAGACGATGAACGCGAAGAGTAACACGCCGGCCAGCGTGATGAACGACGCAATCGCCACGATCGGCTCCATGGCCGCGTTGCCCTGAAGCATGAGATAGAGCGACGGCACCATCATCGCGATACCGGCCGTATAGACGTAGTACTGGATCATGGCGATGCGCTTCTCCGCTTTCTGGGGATTGAGCGCATGGTAACCGCCAAAGATCGCCATGGTCACCCAACCCAGGAGATTACAGTGCGCATGCGCGCCGATGACGCTATGATCGCCGGAGATCGCCATTTTCAGGCCCACGACGATGCCGATGATCAGAAATAGAATGGCTGTCTTGAAGTAGAGTTGCGAGAGTCGCGGCATAGAGTTCCCCCTCCGTTTGCACCGCAAGTATTATCATGGCGCAGGAGAAAGGAGAACGGCCGACACGGTGGACCGTTAGTTTCACAACACTGTCCCATTACAATCGCCAAAGTGGATCCGCGAATCGGCATTCTTGACCGGTGAGGCGAGCGGCACAGGCAACAGACGACAGCAAATTTATAAGCAATTCCTTAAACTCATCTCAGTTACTCTGTATCGTCGGCTCGTTCGCGGAGAAACGGAAATGCGAGACGTCTACAAACCCTTCGTCGCCAACGACGACCCCGATCGGGACATCCGCTGCCAGGACGCGCTGCAGTTCGCCTTCCGCGATCTCGTCGCGGCATCGGTCGAGGCAGGCTGGAACGAGCAGGAAGCGCTCGAGGCCATCATCGCGCTCGCCGACGACAGCCTCAGGCGGATCGGCGCCAATGACGATGCCAAGGCGCTGCTAGATATGTTGCGCAAGATGGCTTAGGCGGCGATCGGCAGCATATCCTGTCGATCTGAGATCATAGTCGAGTTAGGAAATCTTAGGATTGGTGCCCAGAGCCGAGGCACGGAAAATCAACAAAAACAATATGTTAGGCTGCTGCTTGACACCAAAAAGTGCTACGCAATCATTATGCTTTTTCGAAGAGTGTCCAGCCCTCTTTGGCAGCTTTGCGCCACGAGCAATCGTTGCCGGGTCCAAATGAAATCCAGCGAACCTCCTGGCCATGAGGTCCGCGCCACGCCTGAAGTTCACCGTTGACGCTCAGCAGGAACTATCTTCGATAACGCTACCGCTTCCGGGAACAACACCATCGGACTTTCGTTGTTAGGGCGAGGAAGTCACATCGACCTCAATTGCACGTTCCCAGCAAGCTACTTTGCCAACCGCGGACTGAGGCCCGCATCCGTTTCAACGGGCCGATGCGGTGTGCTGGCCGCGGCACCTCGAAGGGTGTAGAATTCTGCGCCATATCCTTTGAAGTGGCGCGACATGACAGTCCCCCCGCTCGACCGGAAGCTGCTGGCGATCTTGGCGGCAGATGTGATCGGCTATTCGAAGGCGATGGAAGCCGACGAGGCCGGCACCATTGCGCGACTAAGAGCCATCCGCGCCGAGCTGACCGATCCCACCATCGCCCGGCACCACGGCCGGATCGTCAAGCTGATGGGCGACGGTGCGCTCGTCGCCTTTGACAGCATCGTTGATGCAGTTGCCTGCGCAGAGGAGATCCAGAAGGCCATGGCCGCGCGCAATGCCGTGTTGCCTGAACCTGAGCGCATGGTGTTCCGCATCGGAGTTAATCTCGGCGATGTGGCACTGGTGGACGGCGATGTCTATGGCGATGGCGTCAATGTCGCCGCGCGGCTGGAACAGCTCGCCGAGCCCGGTGGCGTGATGGTTTCGGGGACGGCGTTCGACCACCTGCAGGGCAAGCTCGATTTCTCCCTCGATTTCGTCGGCGAACAGAAGCTCAAGAACATCGCTCGGCCGGTGCGCGTCTTTCGCGTACGTCTCGACGCCACGGCCGCCCCGGAGCGCACCGGCCGGCGCCGGGGGTTATTCGCTGCTCTGGCTCTGATGATTTTGCTTATTGTCGGCGCGCTGTGGACCGGTTTTGGCTCCGAGTGGAAATTTCTCAGCATTCTGCGTCCTGGCGATCAATTCACAAACGGTGCTGAAGTTGGCACGAAACCAGCGATCGCCATTCTCCCGTTCGAAAACCAAAGCGACGATTCGGCTCGTGAGTATTTCGCGGATGGATTGACGCAGGATATCATCAACGCACTGGGTCGGTTCTCAGCGCTGACCGTGATGTCGTGGAACGCTGTAGCCCCCTACAAGCGAAAGCCTGCAAGCCCCGAGGATGTCGGCCGCAGTCTCGCTGTAAGTTATCTGGTCGAAGGCAGCGTCCGCCAGACCGGCGACCGTGTGCGGGTCATCGCGCAACTCGTCGACACAAGGCAGGGACGAGTGCTTTGGTCTGCAAGCTTCGAGGAGGCGCTGGCGGACGTGTTTACGCTGCAGGACACCATTATCGCTCACATTGTCAGAGTACTGGCGATTCGCGTGACGCAGATCGAGCAAAATCGAGTGTTCGCAAAGCCAACCGAAAATCTCGCAGCCTATGATTACGTGCTCCGCGCCAGGCCGGCATTGCAGCGCCCGACGCGGGCAAACAATGTGGAGGCGCGCGCCCTGCTCAAACGCGCCATCGAGCTTGACCCGAACTACGCTGCGGCCTATGCGGCACTCGCCGAAACCTATCACCTTGCCAGTTCGATGGGCTGGGCGGAGTCACCGACCGCCTTCCTGAGCCGTGCCGAGGAACTGGCAGTCAAGGCGCTGAGAATTGACGACTCCGAAGTGCGTGCGCACATTACTCTCGCCCACATCCACCTCTTTAATCAGAGATACAACGAGGCAAAGGCCGAGATCGAGCGGGCCATTGAGATCAATCCGAACGATGCCCTCGGCCTCGCCGGGCGCGGCACCATTCTGCTGTGGCTGGGACAGACAGATGCGGCGATCGAGGCTTTGGAGCAGGCGCAGCTTATCGACCCCGATCTCAATGCGATTGATCGCTTTGCGCTGAGCCTGGCCTACTATCTGAAAGGGCGCTACGACGCGGCGATCGAATAGGCGGAACTTAATCTTCGAACAAACGCAGACGCGAACTTCAGCCGTGTCTTACTGGCGGCCGCCTATGCACAAGACAACCGAGCGGAGGACGCTGCGCGTGTCGTGACGACGATACGCCGCATCGACCCAACCTTCGATCCGCAGGAGTTCGGAAACAAGTTTCTAAGCTCTGGCGATCTCGAACATCTGCGCGACGGACTCCGCAAGGCCGGCCTCTACCCCGTCACTGGCGACCTGCCGCCGAGAGGATGAACCGCTAGTGTCCTTGAAGTAGCGCGCGGTTCTTGTTGGCCTTCGCGATGTTCGCAGAAAGGTCTTGCTGGAAGAGCGCGGGTCCCATCGGGGCCGGCTTGCCGAAAATATAAAGCTTGCCGTCGCTTATCAGCCAGTACTCTGGGTTGGCCTTGTCCACCTCGCCCAAGGCCAGCGCCATTGCACAATAATCTCCGAACTGCGGCGCGTAGCGAACTGGATCGGCCTTAAAAAGCTCGCGATGCTCGGTGTTCGCGAAGAGATAGCGATGCTCGTCCCATTCGTACTCGATCTCCGGCAGCCCGCGCGTGGGGCGTCCGTCGGTGAAATAGGCGACTGGGTCATAGCCCTTAATCGCAAGCGGCACCGTTTCCGTGGCAAAGGAGGGCATCGAGGTTGCAACCAGCGCGACTCCGACCGCTAAAACGAGGCTAGTGGCATTTCGCCGAGAGACATTGCGCATGGGGAATCTCCACGCCAGCCATTCGGTTAGGAGACTAACTCTCGCTCTTGTAGCCCTCGGCCGCAACCCTTTTCAGAGATTTGCCGCATTATTTCTGACCTTGGAAACCTAAAACCACAGCGTCCGCCTTCAACGCGTTGCATCCACGACCGTGTAAGTCCGAAATGAGGGCGCGATGCAGCCGAAAACTGACAGCGAGTAGGAGGTCTGCTTTGGGCCCGAGAACGATCATTAAGAGATAGTGGTATCCAGCCAAACAGGATCTCTGGACACTTAGCAAGGTAAAACACAACAAAATCAATGGTTTTTTGGTGCCCAGAGCCGGAATCGAACCAGCGACACGCGGATTTTCAATCCGCTGCTCTACCAACTGAGCTATCTGGGCCAACCCGCTTCGTGGACATTCTTTCCTGCGAAAGAACCGAGGGGCCTTGGTTCGCCCCGGAAGCGAGCGGGGTTATAGCATCTTGTCCGGACATGGCAAGCGCCAAATGACAGTTTTTTGAGAAGCCGTGGAATTTTCCAAATTCATCAACGAATTTAATGGCTTCACTCGTGGAAAAACCGACTTAGTTCTCGTCCTCGCGGTCCGCCTTCGCTTCGTCGTCGGCAACGGGAATGGCGTAGGAGCCGGATAGCCAGCGCGAAAGATCGAGCTCGCGGCAGCGGTTCGAGCAGAACGGGTAGTGTTCGCGCTGGGAGGGCTTGCCGCATTCCGGGCATGGCCGCGTCTTGCGCAACGGTTCGACCTTGGCGGCTGTTTTCTTTTCGTCCGACATCAGCGGTCCCTTCGAGGATCAGCCCTCGGGCCACCGGCTATGCACGTCGAAGCCTTCGCCGGCCAGCAGAAGGATGGTTTCATAAAGTGGCAGACCGACGACATTGGTGTAGGAACCAACCATCTTCTGCACAAAACTGCCGGCCAGACCCTGGATGCCGTACGCGCCGGCCTTGCCGCGCCACTGCCCTGACGCAAGGTAGTTCTCGATCTCGAAACCGGAGAGGCGCTTGAAGCGAACCTTGGTCTCGACGATCTTCTGGCGGATCTTGCGGTCGGGCGTCACCAGGCAGACGCCGGTATAGACCCAGTGGCTACGGCCGGAAAGCAGATGCAGCGAGGCCGACGCCTCGTCCGCGAACTCGGCTTTGCCCAGAATCCGGCGCCCCACGGCGACCACGGTGTCGGCAGACAGAATGTAGCTGCCCTTCCACATCATGTCGCCCTTGATGGCGGCAAGTGCTGCCTCGGCCTTTTCCGTCGACAGGCGCCGGGCGAGCGAGCGCGGGTGCTCGGACTTCTTCGGTGTCTCGTCGATATCCATAGGCATGAGACGCGACGGCTCTATCCCTGCCTGATTGAGCAGATCGACGCGGCGGGGCGAGCCGGAAGCCAGAATGAGCTTGTATTTCAGCGTCATGGAACCTCGACCACCGGAAGACGGAGAAAGGAGCCTTTCGAGCCCTGTAAGCCCTACTTGAAGCGGTAGGTGATGCGGCCCTTGGTCAGGTCGTAGGGGGTCATTTCAACGAGAACCTTGTCGCCAGCCAGAACGCGGATGCGATTCTTGCGCATGCGGCCAGCCGTGTGAGCGATGATCTCGTGTTCGTTTTCGAGCTTCACGCGGAACGTCGCGTTCGGCAAAAGCTCGGTCACAATACCCGGAAATTCGAGGACTTCTTCTTTAGGCATATAGTGGTTTTCTTCCTGTCGGTTGAGATGACGGCAAATAGCCGCCCCAAATTTTGCGCGGAAACTACACAATCAGCGGAGGTTTGTGAACCTAATTGATCGCGTTTCCGTCATTTGTTTCATGCCGATTGCGCGGCGATGCCGTTTCTCCTGACCAGCCGGCTCTCGATGAGTTCGGTCAGATGATCGCGAACCTCCCGGTAGCTGTCCAGAATCTGCTCTCGCGTGCCTTGGACGACGGTCGGATCCATCGTCGGCCAGTAGACGACTTCGATGGCGTTTGACCGGGTCAGCTCCAGCGCGGCATGGTGTGCCTGCGGCGAGAGCGAGATGATCAGGTCGAAGTAGTCGTCCTCGAGTTCTTCCAGCGTGTGCGGATGATGGCGACCGAGAGAAAGGCCGATCTCCTCCAGCGCGACGTCGACGAAGGGATCCCGCTCCCCGGCCCGGACGCCTGCGGACCTGACGTAGACATTCGCCGGGAGCATGCTGCGGGCGATCATTTCGGCCATCGGGGAGCGAATGGCGTTCATGCCGCACATGAACAGGATGGCGCCCGGTCTTGCTCCCTCGCCTGCTTCGACCAGCGTTTCCATCGGCGTCATCCGCGCCAGTAAAGCACGCAGACCAGCGTGAACAGCCGGCGCGCGGTATCGAAATCGACCTCGATCTTGCCGTTCAGACGGTCCCTCAGCGTCTGTGATCCCTCATTGTGAATGCCGCGCCGCCCCATGTCGATCGCCTCGATGCGGCTGGGCGAGGCCGAGCGGATGGCCTCGTAGTAGCTTTCGCAGATCAGGAAATAATCCTTCACGATGCGGCGAAACGGCGTCAACGACAGGATGTGGGTCGCCACCGCACCGCCGTCCTCCGTCGTGATTGCGAAAACCAGCTTGGAATCGACCAGCGAGATGTTCAGCCGGTACGGACCACCGGGATGGCCGATCGGCGTGAAGCTGTTTTCCTCAACAAGATCGAAAATGGCGACCGCGCGCTCGTGCTCGACGTCGGGCGTCGCTCGGCCGATGGTGTCGTCAAGGACGACGTCGCAAAGCCGAAAGTCGCCCGCTGCCATCTGTCACCCTTCCAGGTTCAGGCGGATCGCGACCGATCGCGCATGCGCGTCCAGTCCTTCGGAAACGGCAAGCGCGATGGCGGCAGGGCCGAGCGTGCGAAGCTGCTCGGGGCCGAGACGCAGGATCGAGGTGCGCTTGACGAAATCGAGTACGGAAAGACCAGAGGAGAACCGGGCCGAGCGGGCCGTCGGCAAGACGTGGTTCGAACCGCCGACGTAGTCACCGATCACCTCAGGCGTATGGGCGCCGAGGAAGATCGCGCCGGCATTGCGAATCCGCGGCAGCAGCGCGTCCGGATCGACAACGGCAAGCTCCAGATGTTCAGGCGCGATCCGGTTTGCCAGCGGAATGACGTCCTTCAGCGACTTCATGAGAATGATCGCCCCAAAATCGCGCCAGCTCGCGGCAGCGGTTTCGGCACGATTGAGTGTCTTCAGCTGTCGCTCGACGGCAGCCTCCACCGCCTTGGCGAGCTCGGCATCATCCGTCGCAAGGATCGCCTGCGCGCTTGCATCGTGCTCGGCCTGCGCCAGCAGATCGGCGGCGATCCAATCCGGGTTGTTGTCCTTGTCGGCGATGACAAGCACTTCCGAGGGACCTGCGATCATGTCGATGCCGACGGTGCCGAAGACCTGGCGCTTGGCAGCGGCAACATAGGCATTGCCCGGACCTGTGATCTTGGCGACAGGCGCGATCGTCTCGGTGCCGTAGGCAAGGGCTGCGATCGCCTGCGCGCCGCCGAGGCGATAGATTTCGGTGACGCCCGCAAGCTTGGCGGCGGCGAGAACGGCCGGATTGACCGTGCCACCGGTTGCGGGAACGGCAATGACGATGCGGTCGACGCCGGCAACCTTCGCCGGCACGGCATTCATCAGTACCGAGCTCGGATAGCTCGCCGTACCGCCCGGCACATAGAGCCCGACCGCCTCGATCGCCGTCCACCGGGAGCCGAGGCCGACACCCATGTCGTCTTCGTAAATATCGTCCTTCGGCAACTGGCGACGATGATGCGATTCAATACGCACTGCGGCGACCTTCAAGGCGCCCAGAACTTCGGCCGGAACCGCTTCGACGGCGGCGTCGATCTCGGCCTCGCTCACGCGCATCGGAGTCACGGCGAAGTCGATCCCGTCGAATCTCTTCGAATATTCGGCAAGGGCCGCGTCGCCGCGCGCCCTGACATCGTCAATGATGGCGCGAACGGCGTTGTTCACATCCTCGGAGACCTCGCGCTTGGTTGTCAGGAAGGCGGCAAACCGTTGCTCGAAGCCCTCCGATGCCTGATCCAGCCAGATTGCCAATGCGATGTTCCTCTTTAGATACTCTAAGAACCAGATCTCACGCGCCGGGATGACGCGGCTTGGATGCGGTTTCCCACGCCCCGCCGATATCCGCAAGCTGAACCTCGATGCATTCGACATCCAGCGCAATCGTTGCGGTGCCTGACAGCGCCAATTCAACCGTCCCCTCGGGCCCTTCGCCCTTCTGCTCGAAGCGAATGGCCAAAAGGGACAAAACGTCGTCGCGGTTCTGGCGGTCGACACCGGTCGAGCGCACCGCAAGCGCGCGCTTGAAGACGACAGCAGCGCGGCGGCGCTCGAAGCCCTTGCGCTTCTTGCCGGCTTCCTCCCACACGAAGCGGTTGACGGCAACCGAGAACTGACCCTCGCGTGGCGACCAGGCGATATCGGCGACCTTGAAGACGCTATCCTGCAAATGCGCGGAGACGACGGCAAGATCTTCGTTATCGAGCGCAACGAGCCTCAGATCGGTCATTCAGGCAAAACCCCATCGCCAATGCATCGCCGGAACGGCGATGCGTCTGACAACGGACATAAGGCGCGACAGAAGAATGCGCAACCATGACAAAGGGCGTGTGACGCCCTTTTAGTTACTCGCTGACGCGCTCGACGATGGCGCCGCAGCGGGTGAGCTTTTCTTCCAACCGCTCGAAGCCGCGATCGAGGTGATAGACGCGGGACACCATCGTCTCGCCTTCGGCGGCAAGGCCGGCGATGACGAGCGAAACGGACGCACGCAGGTCGGTCGCCATAACAGGCGCACCCTTCAGCCGCGGAACGCCTTCGATCTTCGCCGTTTGGCCCGACAGCGAGATCTTCGCGCCGAGACGCGCCAGTTCCTGCACGTGCATGAAGCGGTTTTCGAAAATCGTCTCGGTGACATGCGAGATGCCGGTCGAGCGCGTCATCAGCGCCATGAATTGCGCCTGCAGGTCGGTCGGGAAGCCCGGAAATGGATCGGTGACGATATCCACCGGCTTGATGCCGACGCCATTGCGGCGGATGCGCATGCCGTTGTTGGTCGGCGAGATCTCGGCACCCGAGCGGCGCAGCGTTTCGAGCGCCGTGTCGAGGAGCGCGACATCCGTGTTCTCGAGCGTAACATCGCCGCCGGCCATGGCGACGGCCATGGCGTAGGTGCCGGTCTCGATGCGATCGGGCAAAACGCGATGGCGCGCGCCGGAGAGCGATGTAACGCCTTCGATCGTGATCGTGCTGGTGCCGGCGCCGGAGATCTTGGCGCCCATGGCGATAAGGCAGTTGGCGAGATCGACGACCTCAGGCTCGCGGGCGGCGTTGCCAATGACCGTCGTTCCACGAGCAAGCGTCGCCGCCATCATCATGACGTGGGTCGCACCTACCGATACTTTCGGGAAAGTATAGCGGGCGCCGATCAGGCCGCCTTGCGGCGCCGTCGCGTTGATATAGCCGCCGTCGATCTCGAGGTTTGCACCAAGTGCGGTCAGGCCATCGAGGAAGAGGTCGACCGGACGCGTGCCGATGGCGCAGCCCCCCGGCAGCGAGACGCGGCACTGGCCTTCGCGGGCGAGCAGCGGACCGATGACCCAGAAGGAGGCGCGCATCTTGGACACCAACTCGTAAGGAGCGGTGGTATCGACAATGGTACGGCAGGTGAAGTGGATGGTGCGCGAATAGGCGTCTTCCTGACGCTCGCGGCGGCCGTTGACGGCAACGTCGACGCCATGATTGCCGAGGATGCGCATCAGGAGCTCGACATCGGCCAGATGCGGCACGTTTTCGAGCGTGAGTGTATCGCTGGTAAGCAGCGAGGCGATCATCAGCGGCAGGGCGGCATTCTTGGCGCCGGAAATCGGAATGATGCCGTTAAGCTCATTGCCGCCGACAATTCTAATACGATCCATGTGCGCTTACGGGCGATGCCCGCCTTTCT
Source organism: Rhizobium sp. R693 (assembly GCF_002211315.1). Taxonomy (NCBI): domain Bacteria; kingdom Pseudomonadati; phylum Pseudomonadota; class Alphaproteobacteria; order Hyphomicrobiales; family Rhizobiaceae; genus Rhizobium; species Rhizobium sp. R693. The sequence goes on from NZ_LOKY01000011.1 coordinate 35,470, forward strand.
GAAAGGCTGTCTGAAAAAAGATGCGGGTGTTTAGACGAAATTAGCGGGAGCTTCAATTCGCCGTGAACCGAACATTACGATTCGTCCATTTTTGCGGCAGGCAGCCCATCCGTCTCGTCCGCCTGCCCGGATCGGCGCGCCCGGGTCTGCTGTTTGCGGCGGGACAAATTTTCTCGGAGCTTTTCGGCGGCGCGCTCGCGGCGCAGTTTCGCCTGGCGTTCGATCTCCGCCTTGCGGCTGTGCTGGCCTTTTTCGGTATTCTCGGTCATGCCGCAGGCTTACCTGAATTTGCGCCAATTCAAAAGTGGCCCGACCTCAATCTCTACAAAGATGGAAATTGCGGCTTGCGCTTATCATGAAGCTGTGGCAATAGCCCCCCCGTTCACGCAATGCAGCCGGTTCGGTTGCGCGTCTGGTCCTTGCTGCCGTAGCTCAGTGGTAGAGCACACCCTTGGTAAGGGTGAGGTCGGTGGTTCAATCCCACTCGGCAGCACCAGTTTTCCATTAAAAAAAATCAAGAAAATGAGAGCCGCTTTTTTGTCTTCGATGGGCCACTTGCCCCCGCAAGATACACGAGGATCATCCATGCTTTTGTTTGATGCATTTCTGATCTGGAAAAAGGTAACCCATTCGATACGGCGCAGCCTCATCGGAAAGAAGAGGTTCCATTCAGAAAATGCTCGCTACGCATTCGAGACGATGCCTAAGAAAGTTCCACGCGTCGTATGGATGTATTGGGACAAGCCGCTGGATCAAGCGCCGCCAATCGTCCGCTACGCTGTGGATTCCTGGATCAGGAAAAATCCATCCTGGAATGTGAATGTCCTGAGCGATGCAAACGTGTCCGAATTCGTCAGCGTGCCGCCTCATAAACCCGGTCGCAAAATTCAGTGGAGAGCAGATCTAATCAGGGTTGCCCTCCTAAGGGATCATGGCGGGGTTTGGGTGGACGCGACGACTTTCTGCGTCAAACCGTTGGACGAATGGCTGCCACCGCTAATGGAAAGTGGATTCTTCGCCGTTCCGGACAGTTATCCAGGTCGGACAATGGGGATTTCCTTTCTGGCCGCGGAGCCCCAAAATTATCTCGTGTGCAAGTGGTTCCGGTTGATGGTGAAATACTACTCAAAGCCCGGCAAGCTCCTGCATTACTTTTGGGTCATGTATCTTTTTGAGTACATTATAAGGACCGACCGCAGAGCACTCGCTATTTGGAAAGCTACCCCGAAGCTTTCATCGAAGGGTCCGATTCTTCTAAAGCGCATCCTCACGCAGCCGGATCTGTTGGAGCCTGTTCCGGACAACGTCGATACGACAGCGATACCGTGGCTGAAGATCAGCTCTGATACCAAGCTTAGCAACAAAGAGGTCTTGTCCGCCCTCGAAAACAACACCGATATTGACCTCCGGAAGGTCGCCGAAAGCGCGCTTCAAGATCGGCGGCGCGGAGGCCACGCATCATAACTGCACCTCGGTCCGGAGCCCTAACACCCTGAGATTTCAGTTGAAACGCTCTGCGAGTGCTGCTTAATTGCCAGCAACCAGGAGGACGTCTCATGCGAAATGTGGTTCTAGCGGCTGTGCTTTTGCTGTCGTCCGCATCCTTTGCCGGCGCCGTCACCCAGATCAACGCCCGCGATCATACATGCGGCGAGATCGCGCAAATCATTCGCCAGGAGAAGAAGGTGTTCGTGCGCGTCGGCATCGGTGGCCGAAACTTCCGTTACCCGCCGGCTCGCTGCGGGCCGGGCGACAAGCGTGAGACAACCAATCTGCGCGATGCCGAGGGAAAGCAGTGCCTGCTAGATTACGCCTGCGTCTACGATCCGGAATCGCTTTATAACTTCCGGTAGGTTCGTGGCGCGCAACGGCAGGTCGTTGGCTCGAAGACGAACGGCCTCAGCGTGATGTCAGGCGTCGAAGTGCCAGTCCTTCGTCGGACGACATGACAGATAATCGGATGCATCGAGATCCTGGATCATCTGCCTCAACGTTCGGACCGTCTCCTCAAATGCCGCAAGCTTCGCATCGGTGACGTCCACTTTGCTGCCGGTGGCGTCGTTGACCTCGAGCCATCGATATTCACCACGTCGCATCGATACGACCAGAGACACATATTTCTGGCATTCCGCGTTCAGCACATGCTTGAGGTCCTGCATCTCCGATCTCCAACGCTGACAGGGGGCGGCTTACGTTGAGGCTTTATGGTTGCACAAAGCGCAACATTCGGCCAGTTAAAAGTGCAAGCAACCGGTCTGCCGCCGCGCGAAGGGAGACAACGCCTTGCTGTGCAAAAGATCGTTAGACCCGGACGCCACGAATACAGCGGTCGACCCCGCACCAGTTTTCCCATTTGCGGGGTCTGAAAATATCGCTAAAATACCTTCAGCATGAGACCTTCTGCAGGAACAAGGGGGCTGATGCGCACGTTTTTGGCCTAAGCAATAGAGGAGCACGCCGATGGCCGCAGAGAGATGGAATGATCCTATCCACGTGGGATTTGAAAATACGGGCGCGCGCACCATCCTCGGTCCCCTGGACGCGCTGAAATACTTGGCAGACCTTTGGCCGAGTGCTCGCGGATTGCGTTATCTGAAGGCAAGAAGCACATGCAGAGCCGCTCTCGACGGCCGCAAGACGGTTGAGGAGGCCCGCGCTGAGTTCGTCGCGGCTGCAGAGGAAGCGAAGCTGAAGGTCCATTGATCAGCTTCATCCGCCGATCCGCGCAGATTTGACAACCTGTCTCAGAATAGGGCGATAGTTTATTTTTGGTTAACCTTTGGCGGCACTTGCTGTTATCAGCACGACAAAGCTGATTGCCATTCAGGCACGTCCCTCAATAGAACATCGACAGCCATCATGATGATGGTCAGAGGCTCGTCACCCTCTGCGAAAGCAAACGAGCCTCGATTGCAATTAGCCGCCTCACGCCGGCTTTAGACGCCTTCTCCCGATCCTGTCCAACACTTTGCGCCCGAGCTTCTGGCCCGGCCCTTCGATACGCGTGAAACCGAGGTAAGCCAACGCATAGGCTAGCGGCAGAAGGGCGGCCACGACGATCGCGAACCGTACCGGCGCGGAAATCTCAGCCCCGAAATGCCTGATGATGAACGCGGCGATCGGCTGCAGCAGCAGCAAATGGGTCAGGTAGACGCCGAACGAAAGTTCGCCGAGCCAATGACAGAAGCGATTTCCCATGACGGAAGAGACACGGTCGCCGAGCCGTCCGATGAGGCCAGGCAACAGGTGATAGTGCACCAGCGCGAAGAAGCCGATCACGAGAAGCACGCGGATGGCGACCTTCGTCGAGGTCATGTCCCCGCCAATCGGAATCATCACCAGAATGACGGCAAGCAAGCCGTTCATGATCGTTTGCCGCTGCGACACGAACAAGCCGTTGGCGATCAGCATGCCGCACAGGAAGACGTGCATCTTCAGCGGCAGGAAAGACGCCATAGGAAAATCGACATGCGCGGCCTGAATGGCCTTGGCGATGAGGAAGGCGGCAAGCGCAACAACGGCAGCGCCCGGCAGCCATCTGGTTCTCCGCAAAAGCAGCATCGCAAGCGGGAAGACTGCATAGAACTGCATCTCCAGCCCAAGACTCCAATCCGGCAGCGGCGTGCGGAACGCATAGGCAGGGTGCAGCCCGAAGACGAAGCTTGCATGAATGAAGAGATTGCGCAGGCTGCCATCCAGATAGCGCTCCGGCAATTGCGGGCCATGCGCGAGAAAGGTGTCAATGACCATGCGGCTCTCATAGAGCTGCGGCCCTAACAGCAGGGCGATGCACAGCATCACATAATAGAGCGGCGCGATGCGGAAGAAGCGCTTCAGCCAGAAGCCGAACCAGGTGGATGGCTTTTCCCAGGGATTAGCCGTCTCGCGCAACTGATAGTGAAAAACCATCAGGAAGCCGGACAGCATAATGAAGAGGTCAACGCCCAAATCCGGCGACGAAAGGATCGGAAGGTGCCAGCCTGTCAGTTGCAGGCTATGGCCCACGAGCACCCAAAGGGCGGCCAGGCCACGCAGGCCGTCGAGGCATCCGATCCGCTTGCTCTCAATGATCATCGGGTATCCTTCTGGTTGAGGCTCAGCTTCGCGGGAAGCTAACGCAATGTGCTGCAACGCACAACGCACAACCAGAAAAGTTGATCAGCCCTACCGAAGAGAGCGCGATCTTGGCTACTCTATTTCATCGAATTTCCAAGCGAAGCAGAGACGATCAACAGTGACCGTCGCTCTGCACTTCGAGGTAGCCGACGCCGATAATCGTGCCGTCAAAAGACCGAATGAAGGATGGAACATAATGGGTCGTCGGCCCGGTGCATGACACCGAACCGGTATATTCGTTCATCGCCATCTCATCCCGCGGCAGGGCGGAATAGTCGCTCGTGATCTCCAGCGAAGCCGAAGCTGGCGTGATGAAGGTCCCTATTGCCAGCGCAAAAGCCGGCACTCCCAGTCGAAGAAGTCTTCGCATGCGCCTCTCCCGTATTTTGATTACAAGCATTAACTAATGAAAAGCGTTTTTAGTTCCAGTGGCGCCGCTACTACTTTCGCACAGTTAACTCTTCGTATTTTCGATTAAGCTAAATTGTATGATTTTACATGCCGGTAGGTGGACGCTTCTATATGCGCAGCTACGTGCAGTATGCGCGCGCCAAAACTGATGAATTTACAGTATTATATGTGAGTAGCCCGGCTAACGTCGTAGCATCCGGCCGCAGACGTGCCCCTTGCCCACCACGTCTTCAGCGACCGCAATCGCCCGCTCGATATGGCCTTTATGCCGGACGAATCCCTCGAGAACGACGTAAGGTCCGAGGATCGACACGACGATTTCGCTGCTATCGATGTCATCGGCGGCGCTGAGGGCGCTTTCCACCGAGGCGCGGGTTGATGCGACGTCGTGGCCTTGCCCGCAGGCGTCGCCGTGACCTTCCGTCGTCTGAAATCGAAGCACCATGATCGCCTCCGAATGGCAAGAACCAGTCACTGACCAACGCCGGAGGGGAGGTTTAGTTGCGCCGCATCTATCTATACTTGGACGAATCTCACATAGGCCAGCAGGCGCTACTTGGCTTCTCGACCTAGAGGACCATATATACCCACGGTTTAGTGCGGGGTTGCAACGATGAAAATTCTGCTTCCGACAATTCTATCGGTCGTGATGCTATCGGGCTGCGCCACGGACAGCTCGACCGAGGTACAGCCGATCCCGGGCAGCATCACCTATGGCGAGCAGCCGCGCACAAAGTTGACGAAATCCCCACCCGGCAGTGTCATCTACAATTCCTTCTACGACTCGACCGGCAGCAGGGTTAAGGAAACCTATATCCTCCAACCGGATCGCACCCTGAAGCTGACCCGACGTGTTATCGTACCCGATTACCCCTCACGAAACGGTTCTTGACAGCGGCGTCCTTCGAGAACATTCAAGGAACGTCGAATATTTCCGCGGTGCGATTCTCCGCCGAAGCAACCGGACGGCTGAATGTATCTTGAAAAGCTCAATCCCCAGCAGCGCGCGGCCGTCGAATACGGCACGCTCACTGAGGGCACCCATGTTGCTGGTCCACTGCTGGTCATCGCCGGCGCCGGTTCGGGCAAGACGAACACCCTCGCGCACCGTGTTGCGCATCTCATCGTCAAGGGCGCCGATCCACGCCGGATCCTGCTGATGACATTTTCGCGGCGCGCGGCCACCGAGATGGCCCGGCGTGTCGAGCGCATCTGCGCCCAGGTCCTCGGCGGCAATTCCGGCATCATGGCGGATGCCCTCGCCTGGAGCGGCACCTTTCACGGGATCGGGGCGCGGCTCCTGCGCGACTACGCGGAGCAGATCGGCATCGACCCCGCCTTCACGATCCATGATCGCGAAGACAGCGCAGATCTGATGAACCTCATCCGGCACGAGCTCGGCTTCTCGAAGATGGAGAGCCGATTTCCGACGAAAGGTACCTGCCTTGCGATCTACTCGCGCGTCGTCAATTCGGAAAGCGAACTCTGCCTCGTTCTGCGCGACGCGTTCCCGTGGTGCTCGGCCTGGGAAAATCAGCTACGGGAACTCTTCGGCGCCTATGTCGAAGCCAAGCAGAACCAGAACATTCTCGATTATGACGATCTGCTGCTCTACTGGGCGCAGATGGTCAGCGAGCCGATCATCGCGGACGATATCGGCAGCCGTTTCGACCATGTGCTGGTTGATGAATACCAGGATACGAACCGGTTGCAGGCCTCGATCCTGCTCGCATTGAAGCCCGGCGGACAAGGCCTGACTGTCGTTGGCGACGATGCGCAGTCGATCTATTCCTTTCGTGCGGCCACTGTGCGCAACATTCTCGACTTTCCGGCGGCATTCAGCCCCTCCGCAAACATCATCACGCTCGATCGCAACTACCGCTCGACGCAGCCGATCCTGGCGGCGGCGAACGCCGTCATCGATCTCGCCTCGGAGCGCTTCACCAAGAACCTCTGGACGGAGCGCCAATCGGCCCAGCGTCCAAAGCTTGTCACCGTGCGCGACGAGACCGACCAGGCGCGATACGTCGCCGATAAGGTGCTGGAGAACCGCGAGGAAGGCGTGAAGCTCAAGCAGCAGTCGGTGCTTTTCCGCGCATCGCATCACAGCGGCGCGCTGGAAGTCGAGCTGACCCGCCGCAACATTCCGTTCGTGAAATTCGGCGGGCTGAAATTCCTCGACAGCGCCCATGTGAAGGACATGCTGGCCGCTTTGCGCTTTGCCCAGAATCCGCGCGACCGCGTCGCCGGCTTCCGGTTGATGCAACTGCTCCCGGGCGTCGGACCCTCGACGGCGCAGCGCGTCATCGACCAGATGGCGGCGGATTCGAGCCCGATGCAGGTGCTTGCCGAACTGCCGGCCCCTCCCCGCTCCGGAGAGGATTGGACGGCCTTCGTTTCGATGCTGCAGGAGGTAAAGATAGGCAAGGCCGGCTGGCCGGCGGAGATCGGCCTCGTTCGCGAGTGGTATTCGCCGCATCTCGAACGCCTGCACGAGGACGCCTCGACCCGCCAGGCTGACCTGCTGCAACTGGAGCAGATCGCCAACGGCTATCCTTCCCGCGAGCGCTTCCTGACGGAACTGACGCTCGACCCGCCGGATGCGACGAGCGACCAAGCCGGCGTACCGCTGCTCGACGAGGATTATCTGATCCTGTCGACGATCCATTCCGCCAAGGGACAGGAATGGACGAGAGTGTTCATGCTTAATGTCGTTGACGGCTGCATCCCGTCCGACCTTGCGGTCGGCACCAGCGCCGAGATCGAGGAAGAACGGCGACTTCTCTACGTCGCGATGACCCGCGCGAAGGACAATCTCGACCTCGTCGTGCCGCAGCGCTTCTTCACGCACGGCCAGAACGCGCAGGGCGACCGGCATGTCTACGCCTCGCGTACGCGCTTCATCCCGGCAACGCTGCTGCAGTTCTTCGAGGTGGTCGGCTGGCCGCAGGCCAGAGCCGGTGGCAGCGCCTCGCATCAGGCGCGACAGGTGCGCGTCGATGTCGGTGCGCGCATGCGCGGGATGTGGCGCTGAAGATTAGAGCGCGAGCGGTGGCTCAGCCGGCCGGAAGAAGGCATCAATGGCCGCCTGGTCGACCGCTTCCGGTGTCGCCGGCATCCAGTGTGGATTGCGATCCTTGTCGATAATGGCGGCGCGGATGCCCTCGTAGAAATCCGGGCTTTTCAATATTTGCTGGCAGGCGCCGAGTTCGCGGTTCAGGCACTCGGCAAGGTTTCTGCTTTGCCGGCCCTGGCGCAGCAGACGAAGAGCAATCTTAAGACTGGTCGGGGAGCGCGTCTCGATGATGCGCAGCGTTTCAGCGGCAAAATCGCCGGGCTCCCTTTGCAGCGCATGGATGATTTCCTCGACTGTGCCGAAATGAAAGCAACGTTCGATCAGGTCGCGGTTGCTTCTGATCGAGCTCGTCCCCGGATTGCTGGAAAGGTTTTTCAGCACCGCCTCGACGTCACGCTGCGCTGCGTTTCGCGGCAATTCCGCCAGCGTGTCGACGATGTCAGGCAGCCGGAAGGAAGCGATGTGGTGATCGGCCAATCCAGCATAGATGATATCTGCTGCGTCGATCGTCAGTCCCGTCAATCCCATCCACGTACCGGCCTCGCCCGGCGCACGCGGCAGCAGCCACGTCGCCCCGACATCCGGGAAATAGCCGATCCCGGTTTCCGGCATGGCAAGCTTGGTTCGTTCGGTCACGACACGGTGGCGCCCGTGCGATGAGAGACCGACGCCACCACCCATGGTGATGCCGTCCATCAGAGCGACATAGGGCTTGGGATAGGTCGCGATACGGTGATTCAGGCGAAACTCTTCGCGCCAGAAAGTCATGGCCAGATCGGTGCCGGCGCGGCCGCTTTCGTGCAGTGCGCGAATGTCGCCGCCGGCGCAGAAGCCGCGCTCCCCTTCCCCGGATACGATCACAGTGGCGACATTGGCGTCCGCTGCGAAGTCGTCCATTGCTGCGGCAAAGGCGCGGACCATGTCGAGTGTCAGGCTGTTCAGCGCACGCGGTCGATTGAGGCGGATGAGACCGGCCGAGGCGCGCCGTTCGACAATCACCTCACTCTGCTGAACCTCATCCCGCATGCTGACCTCCTCGCTTCCATGACACCGCTTCGCCGCAATTCGGGAACCTCGCTTGGAGTGAACCGGCATTGCCGCATGACGTCACCTTACCGCACTCGGCGGCATAGTCGATGGCCGCCGGCGGAGGTCGAGGATTGCATTGGGTCTCAGAACGACGCGGCGGCGAGCGCCCGGTGGAGGCTCTGTAGATCGTCGGCGTTGCGATTGAGCAGAAACTCTTCCCAGTCGAGCGCGCTTTGAACGATCGTCTCCAATGAATCGTGTGTCGGCTTCCAATCCAGAACGCGTTGGGCAAGCCGTGAGTCTGCGACAACGCTTGCGGCGTCGCCCGGACGCCTCGGCGCCATATGAACCTTGAAGGAGCGTCCGCGCAGACGGGTGACCATGTTAAGCACGTCGAGCACGGAATAGCCGGTGCCGTAGCCGCAATTGGCGACGAGCGAGCCGCTTCCACGGCGTAAATGCTGAAGCGCCTTCAGATGAGCCACGGTGAGATCGCTCACATGGATGTAGTCGCGCACGCCGGTACCGTCGTGAGTCGGGTAATCGATGCCGTAAACATGAACGCCGCTGCGTTTACCAAGCGCTGCCTCGCAGGCGACCTTGATCAGGTGCGTCGCGCCTGAAGTCGATTGACCGCTGCGTCCGAGCGGATCGGCGCCGGCGACGTTGAAGTAGCGCAGCGCCACATAGTCGAAGTCGTAGGCCGCCGCCGCGTCCCGCAGCATGAATTCCGTCATCAGCTTCGACTGGCCGTAGGGGTTCTCGGGATTGAGCGGCGCCGTCTCCTTGACCGGCTCGGACGTGTTCTGTGGCCCGTAGACGGCAGCCGTGGAGGAAAAGACGAAATGGCGAATGTTGACATTGATCGCAGCGCTCAACAGCGCCCGCGTCTTGCCGGAATTGTTGTCGTAATAGGCAAGCGGATCTGCAACGGATGCGGGCACGATCGCCGAACCGGCAAAGTGGATGATCGCTTCGATGTCGTTCTCGATGAAGATCGTCTTGAGAACCTGGGCATCGGCGACATCGCCGAGATAGAAACGCGCACCCGGAGCGACCGCCCAGCGAAAGCCAGTCGATAGATTGTCGAGGACAACGACGTCCTCCCCCGCATCCAGCAATGTCCAGACCATGTGGCTGCCGATATAGCCCGCCCCGCCCGTGACCAAAATTGCCATGTCCTGCATCTCCGCCTCATTTACGCGGGGTGCATCTGGCGCGGCTTTTCCTTACAGAATCTCCTATCGAATCCGGCTTCCAGGGTTTCAGCCCGGGTAAGTTTGATGGCGTGGTTAGAGGCCGATTTCGCGCTCTGCTACAATTTTATCGATCCGCCGTTTGAACAAGAAAGTGACCGCCCATGGCCCAAAACAGACATCTCCGCACCGTTCATACAAGGCGTTCCAGAAACACGCGTTCATAGCTCTTGAATGGCGGGGTTTTCCCATATCTTGAATTCGCCTCTATCGCTTCAGCGTCTCTGGCAACCTCTTCGCGATACAGAAAATAGGCGGCGTCATCCAGGAAAGTGAATCGCGCAACAGCAAGCGCACGAAGTTCATCCTTCCCTGCTCCTGGGAAGCCCAAGACTGCCCCAGCCGGGCCCTGACGAGAAATGAAGTATCCGTCGTGCGTCCCGCCGTAACGTTCAATCAGCTTCATCCAAGTCCGCGCGTAGCTTTTGAACTCACTAATCGCATCCGGGTCGATGTAATAGCGAACCTCGCAAATGACGGGGGTGTTGGACATTGGAGCTCCTCAGGACAACAGTGGACCGTTTACATGGCCTTTCGAAGAAGGCCAATCATCGAATGACGGCCGCCGGGGCCCAAAGTCGACGATCAGTCGGTCAATGACGATGGATTGTGCTTTCAGTTTTGCTTCCGCAACTCACCTCGGCGAGACGCGAAGAGTGCCGCGACATCAATCCTAAATGGTGGTACGCTTCTCCGCGGGTCGCTCCGATCCCCGGAGAAAAGGGCATGGGTAATTCTGAGGAAAGGCCTTCGTCCGCGTCATCGCGCGGCGGGGGTAGGGTCATTGCGGACGAAATCCGTCGATCTCCTGCTCTCGCGCTTATTGTTTTCGTGCCCGTTGTTATTCTCCTGGAACGGATCGTGCCCGATGCGCATACGCTGCTGTTCCTCGTTTCAGTGGTGGCGATTGTGCCTTTGGCCGCGCTCCTCAGCCGCGCAACCGAAGCCATTGCCGCCAGGACCGGAGACGCTGTCGGCGGCCTGCTAAACGCCACCCTCGGGAATCTGACCGAACTTGTGATCTCGCTTGCGGCTCTTCAGGCCGGGCAATACCTCTTGGTCAAGGCGTCCCTGGCAGGCGCGATCGTGACCAATACCCTATTCATGCTCGGAGGTGCATTTTTCCTTGGAGGTCTCAAGCATCACGTCCAGGAATTCAATCGCATCAACGCACGCTTTCAGGCCTGTCTTCTATTCCTTGCAACAATCGCCATTCTGGTTCCATCGTTGATTAGTGAAGTGGACCAGCCTCCTGCCCTGCATGTCTCTCAAGACCTCAGCCTGGGCTTGGCGGTTCTTCTCATCGTGGTCTATGCGCTCGGTATGCTGTTTTCATTGAGGACACACCGGGAGCTTTTCGCCAGCGTCGGCCACGCGGATGAAGACGAAAAACCTTGGCCGCTCGGGCTCAGCGTCATCCTGTTGATCGTCGTTACGCTATTGGTCGCGATGGTGAGCGAGATCTTCGTCAGTTCGGTACAAGTCGCGGCAGAGCACCTTGGAATGACACCCGCCTTCGTCGGTTTCATCGTCGTAGCCTTGGTGGGCGCAGCCGCGGAGATGACCACCGCCTTTTCGGCCGCCCGTGCAAATCGCCTCGATCTCAGCGTCGGGATCGCACTGGGCAGTGCAGCCCAGATTGCCCTCTTTGTCGCGCCGGTCCTGGTGCTCGTCAGCTATTTCGTCGGCCCAGAACCGATGACCCTTCAGTTTTGGCGGGGCGCGGTCACGATGATGATCGTTGCCACGATAGCAGCAACCCTCTTGTCCAATGGCGGGCGTGGAGCATGGTATGCCGGGGTCATGGCCCTTGCGCTCTATGCCATTTTTGCATTCACGTTGTTTGTCTTGCCTCCTGCAAATCCGTCTTGATGTATGCGCACTGAGCAACTGGCATAAGACGCCAGGTGCGTGGTCATCCGCGCCTCGGACCTCGGGCATGCGGTTCGACAGCACTGCAAGGGAGGCATGGCGACGCACCATACGAACTGAGAGGGAGAAGGCATGGCGGAAAGCTCCAGGGTTCAATCGAAGCGAATGAGACGACTGTTCTTTGCCGCGCTGTTCCAGCAGGTTCGCATATTATGGCCAGTCATCTCCGGGATTCTTGTCATCATGATTGGCTTCGGCGCGGTCATCGGCCAGATCGAAGACTGGCGATTCGGTGAAACGGTGTATTTCACTTTCGTCACGGGACTGACGATCGGCTACGGTGATCTTGCGCCGAAGCATACCTTGGCGCGGATACTGGCGTTGGTGATCGGCTTTTCCGGCATCGTCCTGACTGGCCTGGTCGCGGCCGTCAGCGTGAAAGCGCTCGACGCGGCGGACCGCGAAAGCCGGACGGAATGAAGCCTCCTCCGGCAGTTTTGTGGTGTCGGCTTCCGCAAACTCTGAGACTTCGGCACTGGTAAATCTTATCGACGCGCCGTCTTCAGACGCCGACGCTCTCGATTGCCGAGGCTGCCGCCGGTGTCTTGAGGCGCAAGCCGAGAACCATCGGCACACTGATCGCGTAAACGACGACGACCGATAGCCAGATGGCACCGGGCCATTGCTCTCTGACGACGAAGTAGAAGCTCGAGAAAGCCAGCGGCCCAACGATCGACGCCAGACTCACGGCGGATGCCAGCACGCCCTGGAACTGGCCTTGCTGGCTCTCGTCGACCTGCCGGGTCGCCAGCGATTGCAAAGCCGGCACGCCAATGCCGCCGAGAGCGAAAACCGGCATGATCGCGAAGATCATCCAGCTTTGGGTCGCGAAAGCCATGACGATCAGTGCAATGCAGACGCCGGCAACGCCCGTCAGAACGGCGGCGCGTTCACCGACCAGCTTCACGATTGGCCCCGGGAGGAACGCCTGGGCGAGCGTCTGGCAGACGCCGAAGGTGCCGAGTGAAAGGCCAATCCAAAGCCCGTTCCATTGGAATGTGTCGCTACCCCAGAGGGCCCAGCATGTGCCGTAGGCCTCCCCGGTGGCGCTGAAGACGAGAAAGATGAAGATGATGGGCAACACGCTCCTCACCGAAAACGCCCAGCGCAGTGGTCGAAGGGGATTGAGTGCGCTCAAGTCGATCTTCTCGCGGGTCGGCATGTGTGACTCCGGTAGCACCAAGAACGCCAGCAGGAGATTGCAGGCGTTCAGCACCGCCGCCGCGATGAACGGCAGCCGCAGCCAATGGTCGCCAAGGGCACCGCCGAGGATAGGACCGATGATGAAGCCGATGCCGAACATGGCGTTGAACAAGCCGAAGCGACGGGCGCGCATGTGTTCAGGAGAAATGTCGGTGATGTAGGCGGTAGCCACGGACATGTTGGCGCTTGTCAGGCCCGCGATCGCGCGGCCGAGCAGCAGCATCCAGAGATTGGATGCAAACGCCAGGAACGAGTAGTTGATGGCTGCGCCAGCAAGGGAAATCAGCAGCACCGGTCGACGGCCGAGCCTATCGCTAAGGGCGCCAAGCACCGGCGCAAAAATGAACTGCATGACCGCGTAGAGAGCGGTCATTGTGCCTATGTAGGGCGCCACGTCCCTGGAATGAGTGACCTCCTGCAGCAACGAAGGCAGAATCGGAAAGATGAGGCCGATGCCGACGGCATCGAGGACAATGGCGGTAAAGATGATAATGAGTGGTCTGTTCATGGGCGTGTTCCGATCGACGCAAGCGTGCAGCGTCGCCGCGAGGCGCCTGAGGCTTGCGGTGGTTGGGCCTGACGCGACGTCAGGCATTGCTTTTTGGAAAACGCTGGCCGAACCATGCTTCAAAAGCGCATGGCTGGCGTGTACTCGGCCACCTGGACGACTATTCGTCCACCTGTTTACTCCGCTGTTGACGGATCAAGGGAAGCGGCCGCTTTGCGCGATAATCGCCAATTACACCCGACGATCGCAGACGACAAGTCACTTTTTGCCAATGACGAACGAACCGGTGGCGGGTCGCTGACGCCCTCAGCGCCGTCGAAGGAATTCCGTAAGGTCTTCCCACAGGATCACAAGCCCAATGACAAGTAGTCCGCCGGGAACGAGATAATACAGGATTCTAACGGGATAGACGGTGAAGAACAGCAGGTACAGAAGACCGTAGATCCCGGCGACCACCAGAACCGTGCCCAAAACGAGGGAAATTATCTTCCTCACCAAGACGCCCCCCTCACTAAACCCCTAAGGGAATTGCTACACCAAACATGCCCAAGCTGTATAGCAGAACGACGTCACCGTCGTTCGGAACGCCTCGACGAGACGACGAGGTATTCAGCGCAGGACGCCGTCCTCGCGGTCATTCTAGGCGTGCTCCGTACGCGCAGCTCATGCTTCCCGGCGATACATTCATCTGCAATCGGGCCCGAAGCGGACCTGCTCTCACAACTCCATGACCATCTCGTGCCAGGCCATGCCGCCATGATCTGACGCGGAGGGCTTGATGTAGCGGTAGCCCATTTTCGCGTAAAGCGACACATACTTGTCCTTACACATGAGGTGGATCGTCTCCTTCCCCACCTCCCTCATCTGTTCGATGAAGCGCTGCATGAGGAGCTTCGAATAGCCCTTTCCCTGCGCGGACGGATCAACGACGACGGACATGATAACAACGTTCGGAGCTTCAGGATCATGACCAACCAGTTCCTTAAACTCTTCGTCGGACATCACGACGTGGAACGCGCAGCCGCTGTTGATGAAACCAACGATTTCTTCGTCGGCTTCCAGGATAAGAAACCCCCGAGGGTACTCCGCAATTCGTTTGACGATCCTTTCTAATGGCGCGGCTTCGTCGCCTTCGTAAGCCGAGGTTTCGATTTGAAAGCATCGGAGGGCGTCATCAGGTGCTGGTTGGCGGAAACATAAAGTGGTCACTGGCTAATCCTTGTGGTGTCGCGAGCCTAAATCACAGCGCATCCATGCTTGCGCTGCATTGTTTGCATGCCATAATGTAACACATGCATTCTGCCCTGCGTCGACTAGACCTCAATCTTCTCATCGCCTTCGACGCCCTGATCCGGAATCGGAGCGTCCTCGCTGCTGCCGACGAGATTGGCATGAGCCCATCGGCATTCAGCCACGCGCTTGGACGATTGCGCACCGCGTTGTCGGACGAACTCTTTGTCCGATTTGGAAATGCTATGCAGCCGACGACCTATGCGGTTGAACTGGCTGAGAGCGTTCGGGAAGCCCTGCGGATCCTCTCCGATGGACTGGCTGGAGCACAGATGTTCGACCCGGCGACG
The DNA here is from genome assembly GCF_002211315.1 of Rhizobium sp. R693. Taxonomy (NCBI): domain Bacteria; kingdom Pseudomonadati; phylum Pseudomonadota; class Alphaproteobacteria; order Hyphomicrobiales; family Rhizobiaceae; genus Rhizobium; species Rhizobium sp. R693. Next base: position 50,581 of record NZ_LOKY01000011.1, read on the forward strand.
AGTGCTCAAACCTTCATTTTTGCTGCCACAGATTTTACCGCCTTTGCTGTCCTTCCGCGCCTGATCGCATTATTGGACAAGGCTGCGCCGGATCTGCGAACCAAGGTCGTCTATTCGACGCGAGCCCAGGCCTTTGACGATCTATCCGCAGGCCGCGTCGATTTCTCACTCGGATTTTCAGAGGATGCATTGCGAGCCGAAGGCGTCGAGGCCTTCGACTGTTTCGGGGACGACTATGTCGTGGCGGCGCGGCAGGCTCATAGCAGGATCGAGGAGACGCTGTCCTTAGAGGATTATCTACGAGAAAAGCATGTCGTCGTCACACCGTGGAGCGAATCGTCCAGCGTCGTGAACGCGGCGCTACTCCGCCAAGGATACCGTCGGGAGGTTGTCGTCGAGCTTCCAAGCCTCTTGGCGGCACCGTTCATCGTCGGGAGAACCGATCATCTGATAACGCTGCCCAAGCTTGCGGCGATGCAGATGGCGGAGGCGGCATCTCTGAGAATATTTCCGGCACCATTCGAAGTTGCGCCTTACACCCTGCGCGTTTTCTTCCATTCGAGGCATGCTGGAACGTCGGCGCATCGATGGATGCGAGATCAACTGCAGAATTTGGCGAAACAGATGCGATTAGGGTTGATGCGATGACCGCTGTTGGGACAGACGCCTCTATCGGATCCTCTGAGTTCGCGTGGTGGCTTTGGCGCACAATCGCGCAAACTCCCAATGGAGCCGGGCACCGGACCGCACTAAAGCTTCAGGATGTAATCGCACAACCTGTCCGCCGCCATCCGGATCTGGGCCGGATCGCGCAGGAAGCAGGCGCGCAGGAAGAGCTCGCCGCCCGGGCCGAAGGCCGCACCCGGCGCTAGCCCGACACCTGTCTTGTCGACAATGTCGATCGCTGCCTTGCGGCTGTCGGTCACCCCATCGATCTTCAGAAAGGCGTAGAGCGCGCCATCCGGCTTCAGCGTTTCGACGCGGTTCGTCGCAATCAGCGCGTCGCAAAGGATGTCGCGGGAACGCCTGGCCTTTTCAATGTTGGACTGCACGAACGCGTCGCCGTCGTTCAAGGCGGCGACCGCCCCCCGTTGCATGAACTGCGCCACGCCCGAGGTCGAATACTGGATGAGGTTCTCGAGCACCTGGCCGGTCTGCGGTGGGGCAACGATCCAGCCGACGCGCCAGCCGGTCATCGACCAGTTCTTCGAGAAGGAGTTGACGAACATGACCTTGTCGTCCGGCTCCATAATGTCGAGGAAAGACGGCGCGCGACCGCCGGCAAAGTAATAGCGCGCGTAGATCTCGTCAGCCATGATCCAGAGGTCATGCTTGCGCGCGAGCGCGAGGATATCTGCCAGATCGTCCCTGGTTGCTGTCCAGCCGGTCGGGTTGGACGGCGTGTTGATGAACAGCCCCTTCGTCCTCGGCGTGATCGCCGCCGCGATAAGATCGAGATCGACTGACCACCTGCCGCCCTCGAACGTCAGCTGCACGCCGACCGAACGGGCGCCGGCAATTTCCAGGGCGGCCGCTATGTTCGGCCAGGCGGGCGTCAGATAGACGAGCTCGTCACCTGGCGAAGTCAATGCCTGCACGGAGATCTGGATCGCCTGCATGCCGGAACCGGTGACGTAAAAATGCTCGACCGGCAGGGTCACGTCGAAATGCCTGGCGTAGTAGTCCGAGAGCGCCTGACGCAGTTCGGGAATGCCGCGCTGGTAGGTATAGAAGGTCTCGCCGCCCGCAAGCGCGTCAATTGCCGCCTTGTTGATGAACTCCGGCGTCGGCAGATCGCCCTCGCCGACCCAAAGCGGCAGAAGGCCATCGCGGCCACGGGCATAGTTGACGACTTCGACGATCCCGCTTTCAGGTGCCATAACGGCGCGCGGGCTAAGGCTGCTGACAATCGACATGCATCACTCCGGTTTGCGCCTACATAAAGCAAAGACGGCCGGAAATCTCATGACAATCGGTGAAGCCGCATCGATTTCTGTGATGATTGATCCCGCCGAAACGGTAGGATCGATCCTCAACTCATGCCGGGCGCTTGGCCAGCAGGTCGCGGATTTCCGTCAGCAACGCGACATCGGCCGGCGGCGCAGCGGCCTCCTCCTTCGCCTGCTTGATCTTCAGCTGCTTGTCGACCTGCTTCTGCAGCGTATTCACGCCCTTGACCATCAGGAAGATGATCCAGGCAAGGATGAGGAAGTTGATGAGAACCGTGATGAAGCTGCCATAAGCGAGCACCGCTCCCTGCTGGCGAGCGGCGGCCAGGGTCTGCGCGTTGACATTGGAGGACAGGCCGATGAAGTAGTTCGAAAAGTCGAAGCCGCCAAAGACGGCGCCGACGATCGGCATGATCACATCGTCGACCAGCGACTTCACGATACCGCCAAAGGCACCGCCGATGATGACACCGACAGCAAGGTCCATGACGTTGCCGCGGGCGATAAATGCTTTGAACTCACTGAGCATCCGATCCGTCTCCCTCTGATGCAGTCTCATTGACAGGTCATTGTTTTCATTAGCTACATCTTCGATGCAATTAATCAATTGGCGATAATCAATTATCGACAGCCTTCGAACGTCTTTGACTTAAGGCCTAGAGCCCGCCCGATGTTCAAACTTTGGGAATTGCCTTAGTCTTGGTGCTCCGTGAGGACCGGCGCGTGGTGCCGGTGGAGGTTCGATGCTGCCAGGTTGGGTCATAATTGCATCCGCGTTCGGCTATCTGCTCCTGCTTTTCGCAGTGGCGAGCCATGGCGACCGCAGACGGCGAATGTTCGGTACGCCGGCCGGCGGCCGCCCGGCCGTCTATGCGCTCAGCCTCGCGATCTACTGCACATCCTGGACCTATTTCGGCAGCGTCGGGCTGGCATCGCAGCGCGGGCTGGAATTCCTCGGCATCTATATCGGCCCCATCCTCGTCTTCACGCTCGGCATGCCCGTGCTGCGACGGATCACCGAGCTTGCCAAAGCCGAGAAGCTGACGTCGGTTGCCGATTTCATTTCCGCGCGCTACGGCAAGAACCCCGCGGTCGCGACCATCGTGGCGCTGATCTCGCTGGTCGGCGCCATCCCCTATATCGCGCTGCAGCTGAAATCGGTGTCGAGCACCATGACGGCGATGCTCAACCCGTCGGACTACGGCATCGGCAGCGGCAATCTCTATTTTCTCGACCTGCCGCTGCTCGTGACGCTCGTGCTGGCCTGCTTCGCAATCATGTTCGGCACACGCCATACGGATGCGACGGAGCACCAGGATGGATTGATCCTCGCCGTCGCCATGGAGTCCGTGGTCAAGCTTTTTGCCTTTCTCACGGCCGGCATCTGCGTGATCTGGTTCCTGTTCGACGGTCCTCTCGACCTCTGGCAAAAGGCGAGCGAAAACCAGCTTGTGCTCTCGGCTGTGCACTACAAGACGCCGATCAGCCGCTGGATCGCGCTGACGCTGCTATCGGCCTTCGCGATCATCATGCTGCCGCGACAATTCCACGTCACGGTTGTCGAGAACAGAACCGCACGGGAACTTCGGCTCGCCGGCTTCCTCTTCCCTCTCTATCTGATAGTCATCAATCTCTTCGTACTGCCGGTGGCAATCGGTGGCCTGCTGACCTTCGGCGGCAGCGGCAGTGCCGACCTCTACGTGCTTTCGCTACCGCTCGCGGGGCCGATGCCCGTCGTCTCGCTGATTACCTTCATCGGCGGCTTTTCGGCGGCGACGGCCATGGTGATCGTCGCGTCCGTCGCGCTCTCGATCATGGTGTCGAACGACATCATCATGCCGATCTTCCTGCACCGGAAGCTGACCGATCGCACAGGGCAGCGCAGCGACTTCGCCAAGACGCTGCTCAACATACGGCGCAGCGCGATCTTCGCCGTGCTGCTGCTCGGCTACGCCTATTATCGCTCAACCGACAGCACAGCGGGGCTCGCCTCGATCGGCTTGCTCTCCTTCGCCGCGATTGCGCAGATGGCCCCTGCCCTGTTCGGCGGCCTGGTCTGGCGGCGGGCCAATGCACGCGGCGCCATCCTGGGGCTCACGTCGGGTTTCGTGATCTGGGTCTACCTGCTGTTCCTGCCTTCGCTTGGCGGGCCGGACTATTCGGGCGTCGCAAGCGCCGTTCTCGGCTTCATCTTTCCGGGTACGACGATCTTCACTGGCAACGCTGCCGATCCGCTGGTCAACGCCACGGTGATGAGCCTGCTTGTCAACACGGCCTTCTTCATTATCGGTTCGGTGACCCGTAATGCACGACCGCTCGAACGCATCCAGGCCGGAATCTTCGTCAAGCGGCAATCCCGCTCGCAGTTTGCCACGCGCGGCTGGAAGACCCGTATCAGCGTCGGCGATTTGAAGGCGACGGTCTCCCGCTATCTTGGCGAAGAGCGCATGGAGCGCTCGTTCCAGACCTATCAGCAAAATTCTGGCCGCGATCTGGAAGATGATCAGCCGGCCGACATGGCGCTGATCCACTTTACCGAACAGCTGCTCGGCAGCGCCATCGGGTCCTCGTCCGCCCGGCTCGTCTTGTCGCTGATCCTCCAGAAGGTGGAGGACGCCTCCGCCGATACCGCCTGGCTGCTCGACCAGGCGAGCGAGGCACTGCAATATAACCAGGACATGCTGCAGACTGCGCTTTCGCAGATGGACCAGGGCATCGCGGTGTTCGACAGCTCGAACAACCTGACGATCTGGAACCGGCGTTTCCGGCAATTGCTTGATCTGCCGGAGAATACTGGACAAGTCGGCTTCCCGCTGGCCGACATCGTGGCGATCCTCAGCCAGCGCGGCGACATTGCGGCCGGCGACGTCAACCAGACAGTCCGGCATTTCCTGACGCTGGACAAGCCCTTCGCGCTGGTGCTTGGCGGTGGCGAGCGCATCATCGAAGTGCGATCCAATGCCATGCCTGATAAGGGCATCGTTGCGACTTTCACCGACATCACCCAGCGGGTCGCCGCCGACCGGGCATTGAAGCAGGCGAATGAAACGCTGGAACAGCGCGTCGTCGAGCGCACGGCAGAGCTCACCCGCGTCAACCACGAACTCGGCGAGGCGCGGGCTGCGGCTGACGAGGCCAATCTCGGCAAGACACGGTTCTTCGCCGCCGCCGGCCACGACATCCTGCAACCGCTCAATGCCGCCCGGCTCTATTCCTCGGCGCTGGTCGAGCGCATGGGCCAATCGGAAAGCAGCGCCATCGTCCGCAATATCGATTCCGCGCTGGAATCGGTCGAGACCATCCTTGGCGCCGTGCTCGATATTTCGCGGCTCGATACCGGGGCCATGCGGCCACGCCTCGCCTCCGTGCCCCTCTCCGATCTGCTGGAGCGTATCCAGACCGATTTCGCACCGATCGCCCGCGAGAAAAGGCTGAAGCTGGTGGTGATGCCGACCTCGCTGCGGGTTCGCTCCGACCCCAACCTGCTGCGCCGCCTCGTGCAAAATCTGGTCTCCAACGCGATCAAATACACGATCGACGGCAAGGTGCTGGTCGGTGCGCGCCGGCGCGGACACCAGGTCGTCATTCAGGTGATGGATTCGGGGATCGGAATTCCGCCGTCGAAGTTCCGGACCGTCTTCAAGGAATTCGCCCGCCTCGACGAAGGCGCCAAAACAGCCTCGGGGCTCGGCCTTGGCCTTTCAATCGTCGATCGCATCGCGCGCGTCCTCAACCATCCGGTGGAATTGCACTCGACACACGGCAAGGGCACGGATTTCCGCATCATCATGCCGCGCGACGCGTCGCGACTTCCCGAGCGGTTGGGTGTTGCTCAAACGGTGGAACATTCAGCGCAGAACCTCAAGGGGCTGAAGGTCCTCTGCGTCGACAACGAACTGCATATTTTGGAAGGTATGCAGCTCCTGATCAGCGGCTGGGGCTGCGAAGTTCGATGCCTGGGCTCGCTGGCAGAGGTCGACGCACTCGATGCGCGCCAGGCGCCGCCCGACCTTGTTATCGCGGACTATCACCTTGGCGACGGCACCGGCGTTTCGGCCATCCTGACGCTCCGAGAGCGGTTCATGGCGTTCATTCCAGCGCTGATCGTCACCGCGGATCGCACGCCGGAAGTCCGCGCCGAAGTCGAGCGGCACGGCATCGGCCTCCAGCACAAACCGGTCCGCCCGGCGGCGCTGAGGGCCTACATTACACAGATTTCCGCTCAGAAGCGTGCAGCGGCGGAGTGACATTCCCGTCCGTCGTCAGGACCCCGGGATCGCAAGTCGCCGAACGCAGTAGCGCTGCGCGGCTGCCGGTCTGAGTTAAAGGTAGCTCGTCACCGCGGGTTCGTTCCACCAGTTGTCGTGACGCCCGTCCATATAGCGAACCGGCAGAGCCGCAAGCTCTTCGGGCGATATGTCATCAAGGCAGGCGATGTTGATCGAAACATAGTCTCCGCCAATCTCTGGAATTTGACCATGCCCATAGGCATGAAGGCCGCATGTCGGGCAGAAGCGGTGATGGCCGCTCATCGTTGCGAACTGATAGTCAGCGGCCGCCGTCTCCTCGCACAGCAGACGGAAATCCTCGGGCTTCACGACCGCGCCCCAATAGCGCCGCTTGCCGCAGACGGTGCAATTGCAGCGGCCGGTGCCGGCCTGGAGATCGGCATCGACCTCGTAGCGGATTTTGCCGCAATGGCAGCTGCCCGTGTAGGTTTTCTTCATGGATTTCCTCCTCCGCCCTTTGCAAGGGTCAATCGTCATGACAATATGTTGTCATGACCGATGAAATACCAATACGACAACATATTGTCAAACAAAACCGCCCGAGACGGACCGCCGAAGGCGATGCCTTCTCGCTGTTCACCATCGCTGCGCTGCGGCTCGCAGGCCGGTTGACCGCCGCCGGCGACGAGTTGGCGAAGCCCGCCGGACAGACGAGCGCCCGCTGGCAGGTACTTGCCGGTGCGCGAAGTGGCGCGCATTCCGTCGCGCAGATTGCGCGCCTGCTCGGGGTCGCCCGACAGGGCGTGCAACGGCTGGCGGATGCACTCGAAGGCGACGGGCTGATCAGCTATGTCGATAACCCGCAGCATCAGCGCGCCAAACTGGTAAAATTGACGGAGGAAGGCGAATCCCGCCTCGCCGCGATCGAGACAGCGCAGGCGGAGTGGGCCGACAGGCTCGGGCAGTCATTTGCCGTCGCAGAGATGGAGGCAGCCCTGGCCGTCATGACCAGAGTGATCGAAACCCTCGACACGGAAACTGGCAAGGCATAGGCCGGCTATGGCGCCGATCGGCCTGAAGCAAGTAGCTTATGGATATCTGCTAAAGGACGCGAGCAATCGCGGGGTGGCCCCTAAGCCGGAGGCTACAGTACATAGAGCAACGCGGTATCAGGTTCCCTGGACGGCCTGCGCCCCATTGGAACTGACATTGGCTGCATGCGCTTCGAGGATTGCGGCGGCTATGACCTTCTGAAGCTCGTAAACCAGTGTGCGCGAGCGCTTGCGATCCAGATCCTGCGCCGCCTTCGCAAGATTCAATCCTTCGTTCAGGACGATATGGTGAGCTCGCGTCAGCGCCCAGCTTTCAATATCAAGACTTATCATTCGGAATCTCCGCCAAATCATTCAGCATCAACGACATTCACCGAATCACGATACGCAGAGCGCTTACACAGCAAGAAGAATCACAGTTGCAATATTTCGCAAATAACATTTTCCGAAGAATACGCGCGCAATGCGAAATTTCTTCTTGAGCTGCGATAGATACAACCGCACTACCTCTGAGCCCGCACAACTGAGTCCGGGCTCTGCTCAAAAATATTCGGCGAAGCTTGCACGGACCTGCACACACCACGGCGCGCATTTTTATCGATCGCCCGTAAGCGCACGGAAGACCGGGAGGGCGCCGCAATCAGACTTTCGTGGCCGGGCCCTTGTTGCGATCCAAGAGGGCCTTCACCGTAACATCGTTGATCTTGCCGCTCGGCTCCTGGCCGATCGACTTCTGGAAGCTCTTGATCGCCGCAACGGTCTTCGCGCCCATCTCGCCGTCCGGCTGGCCGGCGTCGAAGCCGTTGTTGTTGAGAATCGCCTGGATGTTGCGGATCGCTCTCTTCATGTCGACCGTCGAGGTCTTGGTGGCATTGCCGACCCATTCATCCGGAACGTCGACGCCGTTCGCCTTGCTGTCGAGCGGCGCGGCCTTCCAGAGGTCTGCCTTGGCACGCGCCTTTTCCAGCTGGTCCGGCTTCATCGCGTTGGCAACTTCGTCGCGCTTCTGTGCCGCGTCCTTGTCACCGCCCTTGGCCGCAACCGCGAACCACTTGTAGGATTCGGTCAGATCCTGCGTGACCCCATTGCCGCGAGCGCAGAGGATCGCCAGATTGAACTGGCTGTCGGTAACGCCGAGGTCGGCCGCCTTGATGAACCAGTCCGCCGCCACCTTGTAGTCCTGCTGGCCGAGCGCACCGGACGCGTAGAGCACGGCGAGATTGTGCATCGCACTGGCATTGCCCTGGTTGGCGGCCTGTTCGTAATATTGCGTCGCCTTGGCGATATCGCGTCCGACGCCCGTGCCCTTCTCGTAAATGTTGCCGAGACGATATTCGGCCGGCGCGAAGCCCTTGTTTGCGGCGAGCTGATACCAATTTGCCGCTTCCTTCGCATCGACGGCGACACCGGCACGGCCCTCGCTATAGCGGGCACCAATTTCGAAGAGTGCCAGCGGATCGCCGCTCTTGGCTGCATCGGCGAGTGACTTCGGCTGCACCGTATCCGGGACGGCAATGCTTGCCGTTTCCGCGGTCGGTGTGGTGGCCACTCCAGCCGCAACCGGCGCAGTATCCTTGGCAACGAAACCGGAGGCGTCCTGAGGAGCGCCGGAAGGCGCAAGCGGCGCCGCCGCATCACCGTTCAGCGGCGCGGTCGCAGTCAGATGGTCGGGTGCTGCCGGTGCGGGTGCCTGATCGCTGCTCGTCATCGGCGCGACAGGGGCCGCTGCAGCCGGGACTTCCGGAGCGATTGCAGCGACTTGGTCCGGCGCGGTTTCGCTGTCGGGCGGCAGCGAATTGCTTGATGTATCCGTCAGCACGGCAACTTCGGCGGACGGCGCCGGCTGACCGCTCGTCAGCGTGCGTGCGAGCGGAAACGCCATGATCGCCAGAAGCACGGCGCCGACGGCAAGCAGGATCGGACGGCGGAAGCGCGAGAAGGCGCCTCCCTTGGTCGAATCCTTAACCTTTGCCTTCTTGTCGGCTTTGGCGGGCTGCGGCTTGGCGCCGGGTTCGGTCTCCATTGCCGCGGCCTGCGCGGCGCGGCGGGCGGCGGCAATGTAGTCGGCGCGCTCGTTTTCCGTTGCGGGCTTGGCGTTCGTTCGCGCAGCGTTCTGGCTGGCGCGCACGCGTTCCAGGATTTTCTTGACATCGGGCGCACCCGAGCCCGGCTCCAGTGGCTCATTGGCGGCTTCGGGCGGCATCACATCGACGGGATCGATGGATGGAGCCGGATCGATCACAGTGCGCTCGGCGGCAGTGGTTTCCGCCTTCACCTTTTTGCTTGGCAGCAGACGCTTGCCGAGGCTCGCAAGGAGGCTGCTCTTTGAGGCATCGGCGGATGCGACAGGCTTCGTCGCCGCCTCAATGGCGACCACGCTGGTATCGGTCGCAGCCATAACCGGTATGGCCAGCGCTTGCTCGGTGACCTCTGGCTGGCGGCCTGCAGGGGCGCGGGTTCCGAACACCGCCGGTCTCTGCGCGTCCTCGGTACCGGCCTGCATCATCGCGTAGGTATCGACCGCGAAATCGACATCGGCGCTCGGCATTCTCGGCGCAGGCCTTGCGGCGGCGCGATCTTCCATCGTGTCCAATCGCTCGGCGATCTGGACCAGTGTTTCGTGCAGGGCCTGGAAGGTCTTGTGCGTGCGCTCCTCGCTGCTGCGGCTGAGGTCCTCAAGCTGGCGGAGATCTTCGGCAAGCGCAGTGAGCGCAGAGATGTCGGCTGCGGCCGGCGCACCGCCCTGGAAGACGCCGCTTCTCGCATAGGCTTCGACCACCGCTTCCGCCGCCTGGCGGGCGGCCTCGATGATATATTCGTCGCTGGTCGCCATGTAGTCTTCGATCGCACCCATGCGGCGGTCGAAATCCAGCGGCAACTCGGCTGCGGGCCGCGGCTCGCTCATCAGGGCCGAGAGGTTTGCGATCTGGTCTTCAAGGTTCTTCAGCGCATAGGAATCGGCCGCCGGCGCGGCGGTGCTTTCCTCAAGGCGTGCGGCGATATCGCCGAGCCGGCTTTCGATGCGACGGATGGCGCTATCGTCCGCGGGAGCGGCGACAGGTTGAAGCGGCTGGAAATCCATTTCGTCGATGCGGCGTGCGAGATAGTCCAGGCGCTGCGCCAGCGCATCGTTGACCGAGCCGACCTCGAGCGCATCGATCTTGCGCGAGATGTCGGCAAGCGCGCCGGTCAGTTCCGGTTGCGGCGCGGCCTTGTGGCTTCGCTCGAGCAGGTAGGACAGATGCTCCAGGCGTTCGTCGAGGCGCGAGGCGGCCTCGGCGTTGGCGAGTTCCTCGACGCGCAGCGTCAGCGTTTCGAGCCGATCCGCCATGGCATCGGTCGGAACTGCGCGGCTCGCGACGCTATGGCCCATCATGTCGATCTGCTCGCCCAAGGCGTTCAGGCGGCCTTCGAGGCGATGCATCATGGCGGGATCGCCGCTGGTGGCAGCGCGGCCGGTTGCCGCAATGGCGCGGCTGATTTCGTCGAGCCGGCTATCGACCGCCGCAAACTGCTCGGCCATCGCCCGATCATGCGGCTGGATCATCGTGCCAAACTGCTCCATCGCCGTCGCGATAGAGAGAAGCTTGTCTTCCAGCGCCCGCACGGCCGGGCTTTCGCCCAAGCCGCCGATATGGCGCTTGATGTCGTCGAGCCGGTAGGCAAGCGCCACCAGCTCTTCCTGCAGGCCCGCCGTATCGAGCGCATGCAGCTGGTTCTCGAAGCCGTCCCAGCGCGTCTCCATATGGCGGATTGAATCTTCCCGCGCGAGCCCGTCCATCAGCGAGCGCAGCTCTTCGAACTCGCCGCGCAACCCTTGCGCTTCGGGCGCATTGGAGCGACCGGCAAGCTGGTCGATGCTGCTGGCGAGACGGCCCATATCGGCGCGAATGTCATCGGCGAAACGGCGGTCTTCGGCACCGACCTTGATGCTGCGGATCTCCTCGCGCAGCGCGTTCATTTCCCGCGTCACACCATCGGAGATGTCGCGTTTCAGGTCCTGACGAAGATTGACGAGCGCCTGAGCGATCTCGGTCATGGTGTCGTCTGCGGCGCGATAGGCCGGCTTTGGATCGGCCGGACGCAGGGCGCGTTCGGCAACCGGAAGCGGCGCGCGCGATGGGGCCGGCTGCTCGCGCGTATGTGATACGGGCTCGTGCACTACAGGGCGTTCCCGGCTTGCCTCCAGAACGCGCTGGCGCTGGCGAATTTCGGCGAAAGGATCCGGCCGGGCTTCAGCGCCATAGGGTGCGCGGCCGGCATAGGGATCAGCGTAGGCCTCGCGCTCCGGCGACGGGGCGCGCTGGCGCTGGTCGCGAGCGCTCGCGCCCATCAAACCCTCGATCCTCGCTTCCAGACCTTCGATGGTGCGGTTCAGCGCATCGAGCGACGCCCTGTCGGAGTGCCGTGGGGAATTTGATCGCGATCCGTTCATTTTCTTGCTCGCTTCATCTGTCCGAACCCTCGTCAGGGCCGATCATTGGCTTCCGTCAGCGCCGCATCGAGATGCGGACGTGAGCACCGTTCATGAAGGGATAATCAATTAGACTTTCCTCAACCTGTGCGGCGTAGCGGCATTCCATGAAACGCGAGACTGAAAAAAGGAATGCAAGTCGCCAATGCTCAGACAGCACCTTTCATGAAACGTGGTAAACAACCCGTTAATCGGCGTGAGATTTTTTTAACTTTTCAGTATTTTCAGCCGTTTCCGTGCTGAAACGGGCCGCAAGCGCTCCGCGCGCGTCCAGCGGCATGTTAGGCGGATATCAGAAGGATTCCGTCCACGGCCGCACCTCGATTTCCTGCGACCAGGCGCTCCGGTGTTGCAGGAGCACATTGATATAGGTCTGCGCGATGGCGTCAGGATCGAGCGTCGCATCCGGCTTGGTCGGGTCTTCCCGGCGCATCTCCGAACGGATTCCACCGTCGATGATGAAATGGGCGACGTGAATGCCCTTTGGCCCGAGCTCACGGGCAGCGCTCTGGGCAAGACCGCGAAGCGCAAACTTGCCCATGGCGAACGCGGCCGACTGGGCATATCCCTTGATGCTCGCCGTCGCCCCGGTAAACAGGATCGCGCCGCGCCCATGCGGAAGCATGCGCCTTGCGGCCTGCTGGCTGACCAGGAAGCCCCCGTAGGCGCTGATGGCGATTGCCTGTTCCACGGCGGCTGGATCGAGTTCCGCCAAAGGACCGCGCAGGCGGCCACTGGCGTTATAGATGACGACATCGGGATCACCGATCGCAGCCGCGACGTCGTCAAAGAGTGCGGCGACGGAAGCTGGCTGCGCGGCATCCGCGGCAAAGGTCAACGCGCCGGTTTCGCCGGCGAGTTTGCTCAGCTTGTCGGTGTTGCGCGCCGCCAGCGCAACCTTGACGCCGCGCTCGCTCAACTGACGCGTAAGCGAGGCGCTGAGCCCCGGGCCTGCGCCGACGATGAGAGCGGAACTGTAAGGAAACTCGGTCATGGCTGTCCTCCGGTCGTTGTCGCCGAAACCTGCGGCTCAGAATACCCGTCGTGTTTGCCTGCGGATACCAGGCGAACCAGCATATGAAGCCAATTGCGGGTAAGCGCGTGTGCTGCTCGCTTGCATGATCCGCCGACACTCACTCGATCGCGCCGCCACGCCAAGCGCGTGCGAGCAGGATCGACAGGACAAAATGCAGGACGACTGCTGGCCAAAGCAGGACGCCCGTCAGCCCATGGGCGAGGCCGAGATAGGCGAGATATAGTGCCACGAGCGCGCTGTAGAACAGCATGCCTTCGAGGGGCCGACTCCGCCAGCAGGCGATCCCCAGTCCGATCAGCGCGAGGCCTGCAACGCGCGCGGCGGCCGCCGCCACGCCCACCAGCGCCTCCCCAAGCAATAACTCACCGACGAGCGCGGGAATGGCCACCAACGCGAGGCCAGTCACGATTTCACCGATGGCCGCGACAGCCAGCGCCCTGTTCATCACGCCGATCCTCCTCTCGGACCTCGGGTCAAGACGACACTGCAGCACTAGCACGGAGGCAGCAGATAGTAGCCGCAGGCCCGTGGCGGTGCCGATGGACTTCGTCGCCGGGCGCGGCAATGGCATTTTCGGCCAAAGCCGTCGACGATATGAGAACGCCGGGTGTCGCGGCTACAGCTATGGTGCTGATGGCGTGCTTGAGGCTCATTGGTTGCTCCTCCCTAGCTTGAAGGTCAGCTTGTCGATCTTGCCTGTGAACTTGAACGGCGTGTCGTAGCGATACTCCAGCAGCGCCACGCTGGTGCGGGTGCCCTGGCCGATGTCAAAAGTTTCGTCCTCGGGGCAGGTCACCGGAATGCCGTGCTCCAGGGAGTTCGTGGCCACTTGCTTTCCGTCGACGGAGAGGACGCCCGTGCCACCCGTACCAAGTTCGGTGCCGGCCGTTTTGTAGTCGAAGACGACGGTGTGCTTGCCGGCCTCGAGTTCCGGCCCCTCCCACATCGTGCGCTTGAGGTCGAGGAGGTTGTAGAGGTACACGACCCGGCCTCTGCCGACGCCGAAGTCCCCCCTGCTGAGGAACAGACCGTAGCCGCCGAAGCGCCCGCCCTGCGTGACGATCATGCCATCCGCGCCGCCTTCGGGAATCTCGATGTCGGCGGTGATCGTATAGGACTTGTTCAGGATATCAGGGGCGGCGCTGGCCGGCACGCCGGTCAACCCCCCGGGATAGGTGAATTCCGTCCCGAAAATCGTCTCGCGCAGCTTGTTCCAGTCGTCGTCGAACAGGTGCATGTCGCCGATCTTCTTGATCCATTCCGGCGTCGGGTGGTGTGGCGCATGGGTGGCACCAGGCACGTAATAGACGAGCCAGGGCTTGCCAGGAGCAACCTCCTTGAGCTGTTTGATGTAGCCGATGGCCTCGTCGGCCATTGCCGTCTCCATGTTCCAGCCGGGATTTCCTTCGAAGGGGTAGATGGCGGTTGTGTTGCGGAAGAGGTTCGGCTGCCACTGACTGGCATCGCCGCCGACGAGGCCATAGAAGTAATCGAAGCCCATGCAGTTCGGCCACTGATTGAACGGCCCAGCCTGGCTTGATTGATAGTACGGCGTGCTGTGGTCCTTGCCGAACCATGAGGTAGCGTATCCATTCTCCTTGAGGATCGTGCCCTTTTCGATGGGGATGATCGAATCGTACCCTGGATACCCTGTCGCTAATTCGCCGATGACGCCGAAGCCGACCGAATGATGGTTGCGCCCGGTGATCAGGGCAGCCCGCGTCGGCGAGCAGAGCGACGTGGAGTGGAAATTGGTGAAGCGCAGCCCCTGCTTGGCGATACGATCCATCGCAGGCGTAGGAATGACACCGCCAAAGGTACTCGGAGCACCGAAACCCTGGTCGTCCGTCATGATCAGGAGCACATTGGGGCGCCTTTCGGCGCACACCGCCGAAATTCGGATCGGGCGGTGGAAGTTGTTTTCCGGTGATCGTGGCGGTGGCTTCGGGCGAACCTGGAGTACCGGTGACCTGTTGAGCCCATCCTGAGGCACAACCAAGAGCTAGGAAGCCCGCACATGCAAGCAAACTGCGAACGATCGGTATCTCGGTAGCCCCCTCAAGCGTTGCAACCGGATTTCTCGCACAACTCGCACAATTAGAAGTTTCTAATATACCATGAGGGCGAAGCCAGGTCGAGCCTTGCCTTTGGGTCCACAACCCCAAAGGCAGTGACGGCAGCCCGATCCCCACCTGCAGCCCGCGCTGCAATGTTTGTGTTGAAACATGCCTCTGCTGCGGGTACCCAGTCAGCGATTCCCGCTGCATCCGGGTCCAATGAAATAGAGGCGCGAATGGTGACAAGTCGACTGGGGCGGCTGCGGTTTAGCATCTTAAAGCGGCCCGGGCCGCGGGGGCTACACCCGCCGCGCCTTGATCGTATTCATCACGAAGCTCGTCTCGATCGTATCGACGCATTTCAGGCGGGCGATCTTTTCCTTGATGAACCGCTCGTAGTCTTCGAGGCCCGAACTCATCACCTTCAGCACGTAGTCGCGCGACCCGGTCACCAGATGGCATTCGAGTACCTCGTCCCACTCGCGCACGGCGCTCTCGAACATCTCGATCTCGTCCTCGTGCTGGCGGCTGAGGCGAATGGAGGCCAGCGCCGTCATCGTCCAGCCGTCGATGGCAGGATCGACGAGCGTGGTGTAGCCCTTGATAATCTCCGCGTCCTCAAGCCGGCGTAGGCGACGCAGGCAGGCCGATGCGGAAAGCCCAACGCGTTCCGCAAGCTCGTTGTTCGGAAGGCGGGCATCGACCATCAGTTCTTTCAGGATCTTCCGGTCCATATCGTCAGCAATTTTCTGCGTCACAATTCGCCATTCTCCGCACTAAGTTGCTCAAGAGAGCATGGCGACGCGGCAAATAGCAAGAACAGCCCGCGCGTTCTGATATAATTTGCGAGCATCACGGCATCTCTCGAGGAGACGACAATGACCGCACCGCACCCTTCCAAGACTCATATCGGCAATCATGCGCTGCATCCCGAGACGCAGATGCTGAATTATGGCTACGACCCGGAACTGTCGGAAGGGGCGGTGAAGCCGCCGGTATTCCTGACGTCGACATTCGTCTTCAAATCCGCCGAGGATGGCCGGGATTTCTTCGACTACGTATCCGGCCGCAAGGAGCCACCGGCCGGCAAGGGTGCGGGTCTCGTCTATTCGCGTTTCAATCATCCCAACAGCGAGATCGTCGAGGACCGGCTTGCCGTCTATGAGCGTACCGAAAGCTGCGCCCTCTTCTCGTCCGGCATGTCGGCGATCGCCACGACCCTCTTGGCCTTCGTTCGTCCTGGTGATGCGGTGCTCCACTCCCAGCCGCTCTATGGTGGAACGGAAACCCTGCTGGCAAGGACGTTTCTCAATCTCGGCGTTGCGGCTGTCGGCTTTGCAGACGGCGTCAGCGAGGCATCGGTGCAGGCGGCTGCGGAAGACGCCATGGCAAAGGGCCGCGTGTCTGTCATCCTCGTCGAGACGCCAGCCAATCCGACGAATAGCCTCGTCGACGTCGTAATGATCCGCCGTGTCGCCGACGCGATCGGCCGGAAGCAGGGCCATACGCCAATTATCGCTTGCGACAACACGCTGCTTGGCCCCGTCTTCCAGCGGCCGATCGAACACGGCGCCGATATCTCGCTCTATTCGCTGACCAAGTATGTCGGCGGCCATTCGGATCTGATCGCCGGTGCGGCACTCGGCTCGAAGGCCGTGATGAAGCAGGTCAAGGCGCTGCGCGGTGCCATCGGCACGCAGCTTGACCCGCATTCGTGCTGGATGCTGGGCCGTTCGTTGGAAACGCTGCAGATCCGCATGGAGCGAGCCGATAGCAACGCCCGCGTGGTCGCCGACTTCCTGCGCGAGCACCCGAAGGTCGAGGGGATTCACTACCTGCCCTATCACGATGCCAATTCGCCAGTCGGGCGCGTCTTCGCGGCGCAGTGCAGCGGCGCCGGATCGACCTTCTCCTTCGACATCAAAGGCGGCCAGCCCGCATCCTTCAAGTTCCTGAACGCCCTGCAGATCTTCAAGCTGGCGGTCAGCCTGGGCGGTACGGAATCGCTTGCCAGCCACCCGGCAACGATGACCCATTCCGGCGTGCCGGCCGACGTTCGCCAACGGATCGGCGTCCTGGAATCAACCATCCGCCTATCGATCGGCATCGAGCATCCGGACGATCTCGTCGCCGATCTGCAGCAGGCGCTGGACGCCGCGTGATTTTAGTGGCGGCTCAGGCGGCCGCCGTTTCCCTTACATCGTCGAGCAGGAAATGCACGACGACATATTTCGTCGTGTAGTGTCGGCCGCTGTCGGAAACATTGTCGACGCTGCCGCCATCGGCGGGGTGCCAGCGATGATAGTGCGGACTGGTGGTGATCAGCGTGATCGCCTTGCCGGCCATCTTGCCGTCGAGACGGTAGCGCATCTCGGCGAGCGGCCAGATGCGTTCATAGTCATCCATTGAAATGCGGACTTTCAGTGCCTTGCGGCTGACCGCTTCGCTGCGCGAGCCGTCCTCGTGCTCCACCGCCGGCAGTTCCAGCGTGACTTCCTCGGCTCCGTCGAGAATGGAATTGAACTCCTCCGGCCATATCCGTCTCATAAAATCGCTCCTCCAAGCTCTTTCATCGGTCTGCCTGTGAAATGTAGCCGGTCCCGCCGCAGAAGCAACCGGTAGCGGGCGCTGTGAGGAGGATTCGGCCTCCCCCGCGGTGGCCATTCACTGCGACAAGATAACGCGCCGTCGGGAAGAACTATCGGATGGCCAGCGCAACACTCGCCCGACGCAGTGCAAATGCTTCACCGCACTCGACATGGACCAATGACTGCCAGAATAAGGGATACATCAATTATTCTAGAATATACACGGCCTCATATTGCATTGCATCATTGCGGTGAGCTGTCTAGTCTGGACCAGCGTCAGGGGGGAAACGCCATAAGAAGCCATCTTCGCGAGAAGGATGTTAGATGCTTGATACGCCGAGCTCAAAAGACCTGGAAACCATAGCGCGCACAGGTGGGACCTTTAGACGTATGGCCGCCCGCGTTCCGACCTATTTGAAACGGATCTGAGGGAAAACCCCACCTGGTTGCCGATGTTCCTTTTCGCCCGAATGATACCGTTTCGTCGGGCACACTCACCGCCAAACGTGTTCCACCGGTGGTGGACGATGCTCCGTCGATGTTCGGCGAGATAAAAGCGGCGGACGTCGCGGCGGAACTGAGAAGAACCGGTATCTTTTCCGGTCTGACACTCCCCACAGCAGTTCAAGAGGAAATTGCGCGCTTCGCCAACGAGACACCGTGCTTCGGCAACTTCGACCGGAGAATCGAATTTCTAGCCAGCGAGCATGCCGAAGCCGAGCAGCGCTTCGGGCGCACGATATTGAGCGGCCATCATTTCGATCGGATTGTAAGATGCGAGGCAGCGCTTGCCGTGCAGAAGGACCCGCTGCTTCTGAACGTGGCAAAGCATTGTCTTGGCGGCGAAACGAAGCTGATCACAACCCGTACCTGGTGGAGCTTTCCGACCAAGACCGCTTCGGAAGCCGATCTAAGCCGGGCATCGTTCAAGTTCCATTTCGATCTCGATGATTGGCGAATGCTGAAATTCTTCTTCTATCTGTCGGATGTGGACGCCGATGCTGTGCCGCATGTCTACGTCCGGGGCAGCCACAACCGACGTCGCATGAAACACCAGTTGACGCTGCTCGTCGGGCATCCATCGGAAGAGGTCCTGGGCTTTTACGGCGAAGAGAATGCCGTCACGCTGACCGGGAAAGCCGGTACCGGTTTTGTCGAAGACCCCTTCGGCTTCCACATGGGAACCCTGGCGAAGCACACGCCGCGCCTGATGATGGAAGCCGGATTTGGAGTATCGAAACCGTCGAAACGCCGCTATCACGGAGAGCCCGTGATACGCTAGGCGATCACTTCGCCCGCAGGCCACGGCGCCTTTAACCCCAGGGAGCCATTCTCGACCACATGGCCGAAGCGGCTCCCAGGAATTCCCAGTGAGCCGACGTGGCCCACTACGGCCATAGTCGCCGCCGCCTCTTACCGATAGGCCTGCTCCAGTTGCGCGATATCGAGCTTGATCATGCCGAGCATGACTTCGGTAACCCGCTTTGCGCGCTCCCGGTCGGGATCGGCAACCATCTCGATCAGCGCACGCGGAACGATCTGCCAGCAAAGGCCCCAGCGATCCCGCAGCCAGCCGCACTGCTCCTCCGCCGCGCCGTTGTCAAGGAAGGCGTTCCAGATCCTGTCGATCTCCGCCTGCGTCTCGCACTGTACCGAGATTGAGAAGGCGTGGTTGAAGGCATCGAGCGGACCGGCTTGCATGGCCACGAAATCTTGGCTCCCGAGCTTGAACTCGGTGATGATGACGCTGCCCGGAGGGCCGCTAGGTGTCTCGGCCGGAAGGACGGTCGTGCGGCCCCTCGACGAATTTGGAATCGTCGCCACATAGAATTCGACGGCTTCCTGGACATCCTTCTCGAACCAGAGATTCGACGTCACCTTAAGCATGGATTGTCCTCCTCATTGCTGCTCTGACGAAATGTTCGACAGTTCGAGGACGTTCCGGCCCGGCTCTTTCCGACAACGGCGCGGATCATTTTCACAAATTCGCGCGACATCAACATTTGACGTTTACGCAAACGTCAATATTTTGTAAGAGACTCTCAAATGCCGGTTTCGTCCGGCGTGCCGAATTGGAGGAATTCGAACGATGCCAGTCTACAAGGCCCCGGTTAACGACACGCTCTTCGTGCTGAACGACGTGCTCGGCCTGGAACGCTACAATAATCTCCCGGGGTTTGCCGACGCGACGCCTGACATGATCGAGGCGATCCTCGGCGAGGCCGCGAAGGTTGCCGAGGAAGCGCTCTTCCCGCTCAACTATTCCGGCGATCAGGAAGGCTGCGTACGCCACGACGATGGTTCGGTCTCCGTGCCTAATGGTTTCAAGGGCGGCTATGACGCCTATTGCCAGGGCGGCTGGATCGGGCTTGCCGTTCCCGAGGAATTCGGCGGCCAGGGTCTTCCCTATGCGCTGCATGCCGCCGTCGGCGAATATACCTCCGCCGCCAACATGTCGCTGATGATGTATCCCGGGCTGACCCAGGGTGCGATCGCGGCTATCCTCGTTCATGGATCGGACGAGCAGAAGCAGACTTACCTGCCGAAGATGGTCTCCGGCGAATGGTCCGGCACCATGAACCTCACCGAGCCGCATTGCGGCACCGATCTCGGCCTCCTGCGCACCAAGGCGGTGCCTCAAGGTGACGGCAGCTACAAGATCTCCGGCCAGAAGATCTTCATCTCCGCCGGTGAGCACGACATGACGGACAACATCGTGCATCTCGTACTGGCCCGCATCGAGGGTGCACCCGAGGGCACCAAGGGCATTTCGTTGTTCATCGTGCCGAAATATCTCGTCACGGCGGATGGCACGGTTGGCGAGCGCAACCAGGTCTCCTGCGGTGCGATCGAGCACAAGATGGGCATTCACGGCAATGCCACCTGCGTCATGAATTATGACGGGGCGACCGGCTTCCTCATCGGCGCTGAGAACAGGGGCCTCAGTGCCATGTTCGTGATGATGAACGAGGCGCGTCTCAGCGTCGGCCTGCAGGGACTGGCAATCTCCGAGATCGCCTACCAGAACGCCGTCAACTACGCCCGCGAGCGCATCCAGGGCCGTTCTCTGTCAGGCCCGAAGGCGCCGGACAGACAAGCCGATCCGATCATCGTGCATCCCGACATCCGCCGCTCGCTGATGACGATCCGCGCCTTCAACGAGGCCGGCCGCGCCTTCCTGCTATGGACGGCGCTGAAATCCGATATCGCCCACCGTTCGGCGGACGAGAAGGAGCGCCAGACGGCCGACGACATTCTCGGCCTCGTCACCCCAATCCTCAAGGGCGTCCTGACCGACAAGGGCTTCGACCACGCCGTCATGGCCCAGCAGGTCTTCGGCGGCCACGGCTACATCGAAGAGCACGGCATGAGCCAGTATGTGCGCGATGCGCGCATCGCCATGATCTACGAAGGCGCCAACGGCATTCAGGCGCTCGATCTCGTTGGCCGCAAGCTTGCACAGAACGGTGGCCGCGCCGTCATGGCGCTGTTCAAGGAGATCGGTGATTTCTGCGAAGAGAAGCGCAACGACGAGCAGATGACCTTCTTCACCAAGAACCTGAAGAAGGGCTTGAACGACGTGCAGGCGGCGACCATGTGGTTCATGCAGCACGCCATGGCCAAGCCTGACAATGCCGGCGCCGGCTCGACCGACTACATGCACCTCTTCGGCCTTGTCGTACTCGGCTATATGTGGGCGAAGATGGCGAAGGCTGCCGAGGACGGCCTTGCGGCAGGAGAGGCGGAGCGCGAGGCGTTCCTTCGCAACAAGCTGATCACCGCCCGTTTCTTCATGGAGCGGATCATGCCGGAAACGGCGCTGCGCAAGGCCCGGATCGAGACCGGCGCGGAAACGATGATGACCTTGGCCGCCGAGGCCTTTTGAGTTCAACGGCGCCCGCGCCGATAGGGAGATAGAGGAATGACCGAGGTTTTCATTTACGACCACGTGCGTACGCCACGCGGCCGGGGCAAGAAGGATGGCTCGCTGCACGAGGTGCCGTCGGTGCGGCTGGCAGCAAAGACGCTGGAGGCGATCCGCGATCGCAACGGGCTTGATACGGCAACGGTTGACGACATCGTCATGGGCTGCGTCGACCCTGTCATGGAAGCAGGCGCGGTGATCCCACGCGGTGCCGCCTTCGAGGCAGGCTACTCCACCAAGGCGCCCGGCATGCAGATCTCCCGCTTTTGCGCCTCCGGTCTCGACGCGGTGAATTTCGGCGCGGCGAAGATCGCCCAGGGTGCCGATGACATCGTCATCGCAGGCGGCGTCGAAAGCATGTCGCGCGTCGGCCTCGGCATGTCCGGCGGCGCATGGTTCATGGACCCGTCGGTGAACTTCCCTGCCTACTTCATGCCGCAAGGCGTATCGGCCGACCTGATCGCCACCAAGTACGGCTTCTCGCGCGACGACGTCGACGCCTATGCTGTCGAGAGCCAGAAGCGCGCGGCAAATGCCTGGGAGAAGGGCTACTTCAAGAATTCCGTCATCCCGGTGAAAGACCAGAACGGCCTTGTTATCCTCGCCCATGACGAGCATATGCGCCCGGGTACAGACATGCAGGCCCTGGCGGCGCTCAACCCCTCCTTCCAGATGCCGGGCGAGATGGGCGGCTTCGAAGCCGTCGCCATCCAGGCCCATCCGGAAGTAGAGCGCCTCAACTATGTCCACCACGCCGGCAATTCCTCCGGCATCGTCGATGGCGCGGCCGCCGTGCTGCTCGGCTCCAAGGCCGGCGGCGAGAGCATGGGCGTGAAGCCCCGCGGCCGCATCAAGGCCTTCGCCAACATCGGCTCCGACCCGGCGCTGATGCTGACCGGCCCGGTCGACGTTACCGAGAAACTGCTGAAGCGCACGGGCATGACGCTTGCCGACATCGATCTCTTCGAACTCAACGAGGCCTTTGCCGCCGTCGTGCTGCGCTTCATGCAGGCCTTCGAGGTCCCGCACGACAAGATCAACGTCAATGGCGGCGCAATCGCCATGGGCCACCCGCTCGGCGCCACCGGTGCGATGATCCTGGGCACGGTGCTGGACGAACTGGAGCGGCGCGACCTGAACACCGCGCTCGTCACGCTCTGCATCGGCGCCGGCATGGGCACGGCAACGGTAATCGAACGCGTCTAAGGGAGAGAGACGATGACCTACAAGAACTTCACCGTCGAAACAGACGCAGACGGCATCGCGCTTGTCACTTGGGACATGCCCGGCAAGTCCATGAACGTCTTCACCGAGGAGGTGATGGACGAGTTGAATGCCATCGTCGACGCCGTGGTTGCGGATGGCGCCGTCAAGGGCGCGGTCATCACCTCGGGCAAGTCGAGCTTTTCCGGCGGCGCGGATCTCTCGATGATCAAGTCGATGTTCTCGCTCTACCAGCACGAGAAGGCCACCAACCCTGATGGCGCCGCCCAGAAGCTGTTCGATCTCGTCGGCCGCATGACCGGCCTGTTCCGCAAGATCGAAACCTCGGGCAAACCCTGGGTCTCGGCGATCAACGGCACCTGCATGGGCGGCGCCTTCGAAATGTCGCTCGCCTGCCACGGTCGCGTCGCCTCGAATGCCAAGTCGGTGAAGATGGCACTGCCCGAGGTCAAGGTCGGCATTTTCCCCGGCGCCGGCGGCACGCAGCGCGTCTCGCGCCTGGCGGATGCCCAGTCTGCCCTGCAGATGATGACGACGGGCCAATCGCTGACGGCAGCGCGCGCCAAGGCGATGAACCTCGTGCATCAGGTCGTCGAGCCGGATCAGCTGATCCCTGCCGCCAAACAGATGATCAAGGACGGACTGAAGCCTGTCGCCCCCTGGGACGAGAAGGGCTTCAAGGCGCCCGGCGGCGGCATCTGGACGCCGGCGGCAGCGCAGCTCTGGCCGGCCGCACCGGCGATCCTGCGCCGCGAGACATCAGGCAACTATCCGGCAGCCCTCGCCATCCTCAAATGCGTCTATGAAGGCCTGCAGGTGCCCTTCGACACCGGCCTCAAGATCGAACAGCGCTACTTCACCGAGATCCTGCAGACCAGCGAAGCCTTCTCGATGATCCGTTCGCTCTTCATCTCCATGCAGGAGCTCGGCAAAGGGGCCCGCCGCCCCGCCGGAGTCCCAAAAGCGGAGTTGAAGAAAGTGGGTGTCGTCGGCGCCGGTTTCATGGGAGCCTCGATCGCCTATGTAACCGCCGCCGCCGGCATCCCCGTCACCCTTGTTGACCGTGACATCGAGGCCGCAACCAAGGGCAAGGGCGTCGGCGAAGGCTTGGTGAAGGACTCAATCGGTAAGGGCCGCCTTACGCAAGATGAGGGTGCAGCACTACTCTCGCGCATCATCCCCTCCGCTGATTATGCCGACCTTGCCGATGCCGATCTCGTCATCGAGGCCGTGTTCGAGGATCGTGAGGTCAAGAAGGCCGTCATCGAGGCCGTTGAGGCCGTGTTGCCTGAAGGCGCCATCTTCGCCTCCAACACCTCGACGCTGCCGATCACGGGTCTTGCTAAGAACTCCAAGCGCCCGGCCGATTTCATCGGCGTGCATTTCTTCTCGCCGGTCGAGAAGATGATGCTGACGGAGGTCATTCTCGGCAAGCAGACCGGCGACAAGGCGCTGGCCGTCGCGCTCGATTATGTCGCCGCGATCAGGAAGACGCCGATCGTTGTCAACGACACGCGTGGCTTCTTCGTCAACCGCTGCGTCTTCCGCTACATCCACGAAGCCTATGATATGCTGATCGAGGGCGTCCCGCCCGCGATGATCGAGAATGCCGCCAAGATGGCCGGCATGCCGGTTGGACCGCTATCCCTCAATGACGAGGTGGCGATCGATCTGTCGCAGAAGATCCTCAAGGCCACCGTCGCCGATCTCGGCGAGGCCGCCGTCGATCCGAAGCACATGGCGCTGATCAACAAGATGGTCGACGAGCTCGACCGTCGCGGCCGCAAGAATGGCAAGGGCTTCTACGATTATCCAGCGAAACCGGCCAAGAAGTCGCTTTGGCCGGACCTGAAGACCTTCTACCCGCAGAAGAAGGCGGAGGAGGTCGATGTCGAAGTTCTGAAGCAACGTTTCCTCGCCACTATCGCGCTGGAGGCGGCGCGTACCATCGAGGAAGGCATCGTTACCGATCCGCGCGAGGCCGACGTCGGCTCCATCCTCGGCTTCGGCTTCGCCCCCTACACCGGCGGCGTACTCTCCTACATCGACGGCATGGGCGTGAAGACCTTCGTGGGGCTCTGCGAGAAGCTTGCGGCAACCTACGGCGCACACTTCAAGCCGACGGCACTGCTGAAGGACATGGCCGCCAAGGGCGAGACCTTCTATGGCCGTTTTGATCCTTATACGAAGGAGAAGGCGGCGGCTTAATCCGCCCCGGGCACTCTCAAGCAAAAGCCAGCCGGTGCTTTCGGCTGGCTTTCGGTCTCCGCTGACAGCTATCTGGTAACCGTCAGGCCGGCCTGCATGCCAGCTTCGTAATGCCCTTTGATATTGCATAGCAGCAGATAGGCGCCGGGGGCGAGTTTCGCTTTCAACTGCCCGTCTGCACCCGGCTTAAGGTCCGAGACTTCGCCGATGCTCTTGAGCTGCTTTTCGTCGACCCGATGTCTGGAAGCAATCACCGGGATCTTCTGGTCGGGAGATTTCAGCTTGACGAGCACCATCTCGTGCTCCTCGGTCATCGCGTCGTTGTGAACGGCGAAGATCGTTTCGCCCGCCTTGATCGTGGTCTGGTCCAGCGTCAGCGTCATCGGCCCTCCGCCCTCGCCACCTTCGGTGACCTTCACGGTCGTCGCCGCCCATGATGGCGAAGCAATTGCGACCGCGGCAGATGCGGCGAGAGCGTACCATGCGTACCTGTTCATCAAATCAGCCTTTCCGTTGCAGCCCGCGCTTCGTGTAGGCAGCACGTCTGACACTCACCTGAAGGGCTGGTTCAACCGTCACAGGCTCCGCAACGCGACGTCGGCGCTCGGAACGGGCGGTGTGCAACGCCTCATCTGCCGGCGATCGATGCGGCAATCTTCTCCGCCTCACGGCCTATTTCCCGGAGCAGGCCGGTCGGCACGGCGGTGAAGCCGCAAAAGTAAAGGCCGTCATTCGCCGGCTGCAGCACGCCGCGGCCAGGGCCGTCGGCGTCGCCAAATCGCTGTGGGAAATCGGGCAGAAGCGCCTCGAGCCCGGGCCGGCAACCGGTCGCCAGGACGATCGCGTCGAAGATCGCGGATCGGCCGTCGACGAAATGCACGCGCCACTCCTCTGACGTCGAGATTGCGGGGAACACCTTGATATCCCCCGACCGGATGCGCTCGATCGTTCCGATATTGATCAGAGGCGTGCGGCCCCGTTCGATGATACCGGCCAGTGGCCCGTCTTTTGCCCGCTTCAGCCCAAATTTCCCGAGATCGCCGAACCGCAGGCTGAGGATCAGCGCGTTCACAGCATCGACCAGGCGATAGGGAAGGAACTGCTCAGCGATGGCGATGCTGGCGCTCGTCAGTCCGAACAGCTCGAGCGGCACGACATTGACCGGGCCGCGCACGGACATCGCGACATCGAAGCCGGCCTCGGCGCATTCAAGCGCGATCTCGCCGGCCGAGTTGCCAAAACCGACAACGAGGACGCGCTCGGCCGCAAGCTCCCCAGCATTCCTGAACTCCGAGGAGTGCAGAAGCTTGCCGGCAAACCGCCCCTGCCCTTCCCAGGTCGGCCGTATCGGCGCGTTCGCGAGGCCGGTCGCCATGATGATATTGCTTGCCTCGAATGTTCCGTCGGAACTCTCCACGGTCCACGTCTTGTGCTTTCGGATCGCCGTCGCGAGCACGCCAAATCTGACCTCGATGTCGTTCGACGAGCTGTAGGTTTCGAGATACTCGATGACCTGCAGCCGCGACGGGTACCTTGGAAACCGTCGCGGCATCGGCATTCCCGGCAGCGCTGAGTGCATCTTGTGGGTGTGCAGACGAAGGCGGTCGTAGTGGTGATGCCAGGACGCTGCCAACGTATCGCCCTTCTCGAGCACCAGAAACGAGCGGCCCCGTACGTGCAGCGCCGCGGCGCAGGCCAATCCCGCCGGTCCGGCTCCGATGATGATCGTCTCTGCATCCGTCATGGAGATCTCGCAGCTGCCAGAGGTCTGCGCGAATTATACTATGGACTAGCCGCGCCGCGCCGCTTCGATCGCCGCGACGTCGATCTTCCTCATGGTCATCATCGCATCGAAGGCGCGCTTTGCCTCGTCACCGCCGATCGCCAGCGCTTCGGTCAGCACCCGTGGGGTGATCTGCCAGGACAGGCCCCATCTGTCCTTGCACCAGCCGCACTCGCTTTCCTGGCCGCCGTTGCCGACGATTGCGTTCCAATAGCGGTCGGTTTCCTCCTGGTTGTCGGTGGCGATCTGAAACGAGAAGGCTTCGTTGTGCTTGAACACAGGCCCTCCGTTCAGGCCGATACAGGGAATGCCGGCAACGGTGAACTCGACCACCAGCACATCTCCCTGCTTGCCGTCGGGATAATCTCCGGGCGCACGGATGACGGCACCCACCGCGCTGTCGGGAAAAGTTTCGGCGTAGAACCGGGCTGCAGCCTCGGCGTCCTTGTCGTACCACAGGCAGATCGTGTTCTTGGCCATTGCGCGAGTCCTTTCGCTCTTCGCTTGCTATTCCCTTCCTTGACATAAGAGGCAAGCCACCTTTCTCCACCTAGCGCGTGGTGATTTTGACCACATCGGGTAGAATCCATTTCTTGTCGAAGAACTCCTTCGTCGGACCATAGGCGCGGAACATCAGTTCGAACGACCGCTTCGGATCGGTCGGCACCCAGTTGGCGTCCTTGCCCTTCGGGGCCTTGGGACCAAAGTAGAGATCGACAGAACCATCGCTGTTCTTCACTAGATCGGGAATCTGCGATGAGCGGCTTGCACGCGCGACATTCTTGATCAGCGCGTGCGTCTGCCGGTCATAGGCCGTCACCGACCAATACTGCTGAACGGGAACATCGGCGGGTATATTCAGGTGATAGGTCCCGCTGCCGTCGAAGGCGTCGCCGTTCTTGTCGCGGATCGAGATCGAATAGAATTGGCCGGCCCCCAGCCTCTTGATGCCGATATAGGCGTAGCTGTAAGCGACGCCGCGATGGTCGACCGGATAGGCGTCCGGCGCATCGAAGTTGGATTGCGCGGCGGTGATAAGATCCGGATAGGCCGGGAAAGTCCATCGGCTCTTTTCGGTAAAGAATGGCGGCAGGCCGGCATCGTATTTTGCCTCCAGCAGCGTCTCGGCCTCCTTGATGCCCTTGGTCAGCAAGGATTTCGTGTGCTGATCCGGCTCAAATGGTTTGCCCTTCTCGATTCCGAGGGACTTCAGCTGGTCGATCATCACGCGGTCGCGGGCGATCCAGGGTTCTTCCTGGATGACACGATTCAGATTGTCGAAAAAGCTCTCGTCCCATCTGATCGTGGAGTCGAACACGGTATCCTTGACGTCGGAGAAGACGGTCTCCGACGGATTGCCTGCGGTCGACAGGGGATAGACCCTAAGCTTCCTTCCGTAGTCGATGGAGGCCTGGACATCGGCATCGTCATGGCTTGCGAGGTTCGAACGAAACAGCATGTAGCCGCCGTAGACTTCGGACTGCAGTGGAATGAACCCGTCCGGCAGCTTTTCCTTGTAGCCTGGAGGCAGGACGACGAACTTGCCGCCCTTGCCCTTGTCGTATCCAAGCAGGCCGGCATCCTCGAGCGGCAACTGCCATGCGGTAACGATGTTGCCGTTGAAGGAGGCCTTTTCCCCGGCCGGTGGCAGATCGAGAACGACAGGGCCATCCTTCGTGCTGAAGAAAACCATGAAGTACAGGGCGTCGGGATTGGGCGTCAGCGTCTGGTTTCTCCAATCCAGCGGACGCCCCCAGTAGATGACCTGTCCGACCTTCCCTGGTGTCTTGGCAAGCATTTCCTGCCGCATCAGATCGTAGTTGACTGCCGGTATTCCCCATACGACGGCCTGGACCGCCTTGCGCTCTATTTCCTGGTCAAATGTCTGCCGCATCGCCTTGTCCGCAGAAAGCGCGGGGCCCGCGAGCAGCAATGTGCACAGTAAAGCGATGAACCTCATGATGGCATTCCTCCGATCCTGATGCGCTTTGGGGAGTGAATGCCTGAGAAACGCAAATCGGAAGTACGTTACGGTAAATCGGCCCGCAAAAGGCGGCGGCCATCCCCGCCTGCTGCCGCGGCCGCGCATGCCGGGCAAGCTGGCGACGGCACAGCGCGATTCCGGCTATCACCTCTATTCCCGCCTTACGCGCCAACGAGGACCGGCGCCAGATCATTCACGGCGGAATACCGTGATCTGGAGCGCCGCTTGGCCGAGGCGGCGAGGGATAGCCGGGCCGACCTCAAAGGACGGCATCCCGGCGAGGCATCTGCTTTGTATCGAACGCACAGGCCGGCGGTCGCGACGTTCTTCTCAGCCCTGCAGGCCGGGTGCCTCGTAACCGGTGCGCTCGACGTATTCCGTATAGCCACCGCCATACTGATGGATGCCGTCAGGGGTCAGCTCCAGCACGCGGTTGGAGAGCGCCGCGAGGAAATGCCGGTCGTGCGAGACGAACAGCATCGTGCCCTCATATTGCGACAGCGCCTTGATCAGCATTTCCTTGGTATCGAGATCCAGATGGTTGGTCGGCTCGTCGAGGACGAGCAAGTTCGGCGGATCGAAGAGCATCTTGGCCATGACCAGCCGCGCTTTTTCGCCACCCGACAACACGCGGCACTTCTTTTCGACGTCGTCGCCGGAGAAGCCGAAGCATCCGGCAAGTGCGCGCAGCGGGGCCTGCCCCGCCTGCGGGAAGGAATCTTCCAGCCATTCCAGCACCGTCCGCTCGCCGTCGAGCAGATCCATCGCATGCTGCGCAAAATAGCCCATCTTGACGCTGGCGCCGAGAGCGACGCTGCCCTGATCCGGTTCGGTGGAGCCAGCCACCAGCTTCAGCAGGGTCGACTTGCCGGCGCCGTTGATGCCCATGATGCACCAGCGTTCCTTGCGGCGGACCATGAAGTCCAGACCTTCGTAGATGGTCCGGCTGCCGTACTTCTTGTGAACATTCTTGAGGTTGATCACGTCTTCGCCGGAGCGTGGTGCCGGCAGGAAGTCGAAGGCGACGGTTTGGCGGCGCTTCGGCGGCTCGACCCGGTCGATTTTCTCAAGTTTTTTCACGCGGCTCTGCACCTGCGAGGCGTGCGAGGCGCGCGCCTTGAAGCGCTCGATGAACTTGATTTCCTTGGCAAGCATCGCCTGCTGGCGCTCGAACTGCGCCTGCTGCTGCTTCTCGTTCTGCGCCCGCTGCTGCTCGTAGAACCCGTAATCGCCGGAGTAGCTGTTCAGCGAGCCGGCGTCGATCTCGATGATCTTGCCGACGATGCGGTTCATGAACTCGCGGTCGTGCGAGGTCATCAGCAACGCGCCGTCGTAGGTCTTCAGGAAATCTTCCAGCCAGATCAGGCTCTCGAGGTCCAAGTGGTTGCTCGGTTCGTCGAGCAGCATGACATCAGGGCGCATCAGCAGAATGCGCGCGAGTGCCACGCGCATCTTCCAGCCGCCCGACAGCGCACCGACATCGCCATCCATCATTTCCTGCGTGAAGCTCAGGCCGGCCAAAACTTCGCGCGCACGGCCCTCGAGCGCATAGCCGTCTAGCTCCTCGTAGCGCGCCTGGACTTCGCCGTAGCGCTCGATGATCCGGTCCATCTTGTCGAGCTTGTCGGGGTCGATCATTTCCGCTTCGAGCTCACGCAGCTCCGCTGCGACGACGCTGACGGGGCCGGCGCCTTCCATGACCTCGGCCACGGCGCTGCGGCCCTCCATCTCGCCGACATCCTGATTGAAATAGCCGATCGTCACACCCTTTTCGGCGGCGACTTGGCCTTCGTCGGGCTGCTCCTGCCCCGTGATCATGCGAAAGAGCGTCGTCTTGCCGGCGCCGTTCGGGCCGACGAGACCAATCTTCTCGCCTTTGTTGAGGGCTGCGGAGGCCTCGATAAAGAGGATCCGGTGGCTGTTTTGCTTGCTGATATTCTCGATGCGAATCATGTCTGCGTGGAGTCCGAAAGCGTTGCTATGCCCCTCGACCATGCGGGCCGGGGCGTTTTGCGGCTCTCGCTAGCACGTTCGCCGCGTCATGGCCAATCCCGGCCCGTGCAAAGAAGCTTAAGTCAGGAAAATGAAGGGCGTTTGTCGGCTGGACGGAACTGCAACGGCCGGCAGAACTTTTCCACAATGCGCCCACGCCACTTGATCAGCCGATCAGCGATCATTTATGCGTTGTCAGCACGCCGGGGGGCGTTTTGCATATGTCAGGGATTGTCACATCATGGAAATCTTCACTTCGGCCGGCTTGCTGGCACTTCTGCAGGTCGTTCTCATCGACCTCGTGCTCGCCGGCGACAACGCCGTAGTCATCGGCCTTGCCGCGGCCGGGCTGCCGGCCGACCAGCGCAAGAAGGCGATTCTCGTCGGTATTCTTGCTGCCACCGTGCTGCGCATCGCGCTTGCCAGCGTCACCGTCCAGCTTCTCGAGATCATCGGCCTGCTGCTGGCCGGTGGTATTCTCCTGCTCTGGGTCTGCTGGAAGATGTGGCGCGATCTGCGCAACGGCAGCAGCGGCGAAGCAGATGGTGCCGAGGGCGGCGCGGCGGCACCGAAGAAGACCTTCTTCCAGGCAGCCAGCCAGATCGTCATCGCCGACGTGTCGATGTCGCTCGACAACGTGCTTGCCGTCGCAGGGGCCGCCCGCGAGCACCCGACGATCCTTGTCATCGGCCTGATCCTGTCGATCGCCATGATGGGGATCGCGGCGAACTTCATCGCACGCCTGCTCAACCGCTACCACTGGATCGCTTATCTTGGTCTGGCCATCATCATCTATGTGGCGCTGAACATGATCTATCGCGGCACCCTGGAAGTCTGGCCGCACCTGGCTCCGGTCGCTGCTGCCGCCTTGGGCTAATCCGGCCTAGGTTCGAACGGCCCTCAGGGGCCGTTCACCAGCTGCAGGACGAGACGGCGGATATTGCCACCCTCGCTCATCTCCAGCTTGTCGAAATCGCGCCCCTGCTGTCGCTGTCGCGCGGAAAGTTCGCCAAGCCGCTTCGTGAGTTCGACCCGGATCTTGCTACAGTCAGGGTCATCGTCGGCGGAAAAACCGATGCTCATCGCCTCGATGTCCCTGACCATTTCCTTGATATAGTCGCCGTGCACCCGCTCATGCGTTTCAATTCCGGCAATGAAAGTCGCCCAGCTTGCCTGCGTGGCCGTGGGAAGCTTTGTGGCGGGCTTCGGCAGTGTATAGGTGATAATCAGCTTCGGCCGCGCCACGGCAAGTACGCAGGCGTTTCCCCGGCGCTCGTATTTTCTGGTCCAAGTCAGCTTAAACGTCGTATGCGCCACCGCGCGACCGCCGCCAAGCTCGGGACCGTGCTCGCCGATGGAATCGTAGAGCGCCGCACCGGAACTGCCGGTCACCGCATATGTCTGCACCTGTTCAACCGGTTG
This sequence comes from Rhizobium sp. R693, assembly GCF_002211315.1. Classification (NCBI taxonomy): domain Bacteria; kingdom Pseudomonadati; phylum Pseudomonadota; class Alphaproteobacteria; order Hyphomicrobiales; family Rhizobiaceae; genus Rhizobium; species Rhizobium sp. R693. The sequence continues at coordinate 82,504 of NZ_LOKY01000011.1, forward strand.
CCATTCCGCCCTTGCTGCGATCGGCTGCAAGACCGAAGCAGCCAACAACCAACGAACCAATCCTGCCTTCACGCGAATCCCCCGGATCATGCCGTGTCGACCCTAGTTGGCAGGTGCGTCACGTTCAACTGCAACGGATCAAGCATAACGATGGATCGGGCTCACCTCTCTAAAGGTCTGTCATAAAACCCAAAAAAAGCCTGAATATTCGAGAGTGATCACACTATCGAGCGGATTACGTCGCGTATCGAAATCCTCTGGCAACGATTTCACCGTATGATGCGCCATTCGAACGGGATGTAGGAACGCCTGCCTGCGGGGGCAGTTCATAGATCGGGGTCTGCTGTGACAATCTATCTGCCTATCGCAGAATTGTCGGTGAACATCTTCATCATTCTCGGCATGGGGGCAGCCGTCGGCTTTCTCTCCGGAATGTTCGGTGTCGGCGGCGGCTTCCTGATCACGCCGCTGCTGATCTTCTACAACATCCCACCGGTCGTCGCCGTCGCCACCGGCGCCAACCAGGTTGTCGCCTCCTCCATATCGGGTGCCATCACGCATTTCCGGCGCGGAACGCTCGACGTGAAACTCGGAACCGTGCTGCTCATCGGCGGTCTGACCGGCGCGACGGTCGGCATCTGGATCTTCTCGCTGCTCAGGCAAATCGGCCAGCTCGATCTTATCATCTCGCTGCTATACGTCATCTTTCTCGGCATGGTTGGCGGGCTCATGCTGCTCGAAAGCATCAATGCCATGCGCCGAGCGGCGAAGAACGTGCCGCCGACACCACGACGCCCCGGCCATCATCATTGGGTGCACAAGCTACCGCTCAAGATGCGGTTCAAGAAGTCGAAGATCTTCCTGAGCGTGATCCCTGTCGTTGCCCTTGGCTTCGGCATCGGCATCCTGACGTCGGTCATGGGCGTCGGCGGCGGCTTCATCATGGTGCCGGCGATGATCTATCTCCTGCGCATCCCGACGAACGTGGTTGTTGGTACATCGCTGTTCCAGATCATCTTCGTGACCGCCTATACAACGGTCGTACAAGCCGCCACCAACTTCTCGGTCGATATCGTGCTCGCGTTCATCCTGATGATTGCCGGCGTGGTCGGCGCACAATATGGCGTGCGTGTGGGACAGAAGCTGCGCGGCGAGCAACTGCGTGCGCTGCTCGGGCTTCTCGTACTCGCCGTTGGCCTTCGCCTTGCCATTGCGCTCGTCGTAACGCCGGCGGATGTCTATTCCGTGGTCATGGGAGCTAATTGATGCGCCGCTTCCTCGCCGCTCTGCTGTTCTGCGCCACGATGCTACCTGGTATCGCGACCGCGCAGATGCTGCTCCCGGGCCAGGCTACACAAGCGACCGCCGAAGGGCTTGAGATCGGTACATCCACCAGCGAAATCGCCATCACCTCGGATTTCCGCGGCGCGGATCTGACGATCTTTGGAGCCGTGACCAACACCGACAGCCTGCTTTTGGCGATCGGCCAGTATGATGTGGTCGTTGTTCTTGAGGGGCCACGGGAAAATGCGACAGTGCGCCGGAAGGAGCGCGTGTTCGGCATTTGGGTCAATACGCGCTCGATGACCTTCGAGGCTGTGCCACACTCCTATTCGATGTCGAGTTCGCGCATGCTGGATGATATCACCACGCCGCTCGACCTGACGGATATGGGGATCGGAATCGACCATATTCCGCTGACACCGGTCGGCTTCGTCGGCAATGCCAGCAATCTCGGCGAGTTTCGGCAGGCCTTTCGCCGGCTGCAGGAAAACGGGGGGCTCTACGATCGCGACCCGAGCGGTGTGCGTTTCGTCAGTTCCAGCCTCTTCAAGGCAAGTCTGCGACTACCGGCAAACATTCCGAACGGGGTGCACACCGTACGCGCCTATCTCTTCAAGAGTGGTAGCTTCGTCACTGAGAAGTCGGTTCCGCTGCGCGTTATCAAGACCGGGATCGAGCAAATGATTACCGACGCGGCGCACGCGCAGCCGATCGCCTACGGCCTGCTCTCTGTCTTCCTGGCGCTGATCACCGGCTGGGGCGCCAGCGTGGTGTTCCGCAAGGATTAGTCAGGCCGATTTCACCTTGCGGGCCACGACATCGAGATAGGCTTCGGTCAGGCGTGCGAGCACGGACGGCGTTCCAGCGGCCAGCTTCTTGCCTAGATGCTTGGCGCGCAACTCGTCCATGAAAGCGTCCCAGAGCTCTGCACCTCCGGTCTCCAGAAGCTCGGCCCGGATGGAAAGCTCCTCGGAAACTGGGAGATGTCGTCTGCCCCAGGCCCCCATATGCGCGAAGATCGGCACCAGCTGGATCGCCATTTCGGTCAGACTGTAGATTGCCTTCTGCTTATGGCTTGGATCGTCCTCACGGGTCAGCAATCCTCTGTCGACCAAGCGACGCAAGCGATCGGCCAGAATGTTCGAGGCAATCCTCTCCTCCGAATTCTGCAGCAGTTCGCGGAAATGGCGTCGATTGCCGAACATGATGTCGCGGATGACAATCAGGCTCCAGCGATCGCCGAGAACCTCGAGCGTCAGATTGATCGGGCAGCCGGAGCGGTGAGCGTCGTCCATTAGCACCTTCCAAGAAACTGCTTGCATTTTGCCACCGGTCGATCTAGCTTTCAACCAGTTGCTAATTGCAATCAGTTTCGAGAGAGGACGAAGGGATGAGAAAGCTTATCGTTTGGAATCTGATGACGCTTGACGGCTATTTCGAAGGCACGAAGCCTTGGGATATCGATTTTCACACTCTTGTCTGGGGTCCCGAACTGCAACAGTACTCCGAGCGTCTTGGCGAAGAGGGCGACCTGCTCATCTTCGGCCGCAAGACATATGAGGGTATGGCCGCCTATTGGCCGACGGCCACGGACGAGGAAGGCGAGAAGATCAAGACCTATATGAACGGCATTGCCAAGATAGCCGTCTCGAGGTCGATGACGACAGCCGACTGGAACAATACCCGCGTCGTGAGTGAACCCGTCTCGGAACTCAAGAAGCTGAAGGCCGAAACCGGCAAGTCGATCTTCATTTTCGGCAGCGCCGAACTGGCGGATTCACTCCTGAAGGAAGGACTGGTGGATGAAATCCGCATCTGCCTTGTGCCTATCATCCTCGGCGGCGGCAATCCGCATTTCAAACCGGCCAAGCAGCGGCTTCCACTGAAGCTACTCGACAGCGCGACGACCGCGGCCGGCGCAGTTATCCTGCGCTATGAGCCGGCCACGGCGTAACGCCGCCGGCTGCGGCAAGCCGCAGCCATCCCCCAGGCTTGAATCAATCCTTCGGCATCCCGCCCCGTCGCTCCAGCGCCGTCTTGCGGATGGTCTCCGCGATCTCCGGACTACTGCTCGACAGCATCTGGAAGTCCACCGCGTAGAGCGACAGCAGCGACACCTCCGTTGCTGCGCTGACCGTCGCTGAGCGCGGTTCGCCACTGATGAGCGCCATCTCGCCGAAAAAGCTTCCGGCACCGAGTTCCACCGGACGGTCGGGTGTCGCCACGCTGACCCGCCCCTCAACGATGAAAAACATCTGATCGCCAACATCGCCCTTGCGACAGATCACAGCACCGGCGGGGACAATGCGCGGTCGCAACGCCCGAACGATCTCGATCAGTGCCGCGGAGCCAAGCTTCTGGAACAGGGGTACGGCGGCGACCAATTGCCAGTTGCGAACGAAGTCCTGGCGGCGAACCTCTTCGTAGAAGCCGGTGGCGAGGATGCCGGCCCAAAGCGCAAAAATGCCGATCCCGCTCATCATCACCAATCCGGCAAGAACTCGACCTGCGAGGCTCTGCGGGATCTCGTCGCCATAGCCGGTCGTCGACAGCGTCACGACCGCCCACCACATCGCCTGCGGGATGCTGCCGAACTTATCCGGCTGGACATCTCGCTCGATGACGTAACCGGCCAGCGCGGCGCCAAAGAGAACGATACCGAACACCGACGTCACACCAAGCAGATTGCGCGATTCGTTCGCGACCACCTTTGCCAGCAGCCTGAAGAAGGTCGAATCCCGCAATGGCTTGAGAAGCCAAATGGCGCAAAAGAGGTTTCGATCACGGGACCCGACGAACAAGAATGCAGCAGCTGGAACCAGAACCGCGAGCAAATCAATCAAAAGGGCCAGCATCCCGTCCGACAGGCGGTGTCGCCGTGAAAGCAATGTGCCGCTCAATTGAAGGACATAGGCCAGCCAAATTGCCGCAAGTAGCAGCTCAAAGGCGAGCCTCTCCTGTTCAGCAAGGCCCTGCGTCGTCAACGCGGCAACGACCAAGAGACCGATTGCAGCGAGCAGCGCATTGAGCGGCGTCGAAATTTTCGAGAAAGGCACTGCCGACATCACATACTCCCAACCGCTCAGGCATTAGTCGACAATAGATGCCTTCGGGCCACACGCAAGGGACACAGGGACTGCGCTGTGTCCTCCGTACCAAGCAATTTGGCAACCTGAATCGCGTTACAGCATTTCCCAAAGAGTGTAGATCATCCAGCCAGCGAAACGGATGCTTGCGACCATGCTAACCTTGCGACGCTATGTGCCGGCAGACTGCGATAATGCGGCGGAGATTTTCCTCCGCGCGATCCGCGAGGTTGCATCCCGGGACTACACGCCGGCGCAGATCGAAGCCTGGGCTAGGGTAGACGACCGACAGGTCTGGACGGAGCGCCGGGCAAGCCGGCCAACCTGGATTGCCGAAGTGCAGGATTTGCCGATTGGCTTTGCCGACCTGGAGCCCGACGGGCATCTGGACATGATGTTCGTTCACCCCGACCATCAAGGGATCGGTGCGGCGAGTACGCTGCTGCAAAGGATAGAGGCAGAAGCTCAGAAACTCGGCCTCAAACGCATCTCTACCGAAGCAAGCCTGACGGCCAGGCCCTTCTTCGAACGGCGAGGTTTCGTCGTGTTGGCACGACAAAGCGTCGAGAAGCGCGGACAGACGCTGGCCAATTTCCGGATGGAAAAGCTGCTCTCATAAATGGACTGGCCCCTGTCGCCATTTGCTGCGGCAACTCGCATCGACTAAAAACCGCTCGTTAATATTTACGAGTTAGTAATCTCTCGGAAACGAGAGGTTCCTTGTAATGCGTATCCGTGCCCTCCCCGTTCTCGTGCTTCTGGCACTTGTTGCCGGCTGCGCGACGGCTCCCAAACAGACCCGAAACATCTGCGCCGTTTTCGACCAGCGCGACGGGCTTTTCACGAGCTGGCAGCACGCGGCGGAAAAGACCGAGCGCAAATATGGGGTTCCGGTTCCGATCCTGATGGCGACTATGTACACCGAGTCCGGCTTCCAGCCTTATGCGCGACCGCCGCGCACCAAGCTGTTCGGCTTTATTCCCTGGACGCGCCCATCCACCGCCTACGGCTATTCGCAGGCGCTCGACGGCACCTGGGATCACTATCAATCCGCCACCGGCAGCTGGGCGGCGCGCCGCACCAACTTCGCCGATGCGATCGACTTCATCGGCTGGTACCATTCACAAAACAGCCAGTTGACGGGCATCCCGCTGAACGATGCCTACAACCTCTACCTCGCCTACTATTCCGGCCCGAAAGGCTATATGCGCGGCGACTGGCGCTCGAATGCGCAATTGCAGAAGACGGCGCAGCGGTTCAACAACATGGCAGTGACCTATCAGCGGCAGCTGCAGGAATGCAACTAAACTCTTCGGAGCGAACTGAAACCTAGTAAAAGTCGTATGTAACAGCCCAGTACGAGAAAAATTGGGTTGATCGGCACATAGCGACAGTATTGTTTGACACTATAAGACTTATCGTGGGATTCCTTCTGACATAGAATCAGGAGAATAGATGGCCGAGCGCTACTTATACGACTACAGCTCGCACCAAGCCGTCATGTATGAGGTTGGCGACTATCTCTATGCGCTTTCTGGCAGCAAGGCGGAGCACTGGATCTCCGGCGACTATATCTTCAGCCTGAAGACCCAGGCGATTTCGTTCTGGATCCTGGGAAACGATGTGTACGGCCATCTCGGCCGCGGCGAGCTGACGCGCCAGCCTCTCTACTATTTCGGTGACTGAGGTGAAGACGGCCGGCAGCCTATGGGTGTTTAGCCCACGAGGTTGCAAAATCTGACGGAGTAGATCCGATCACGCCCGAGGAGATGGGCAATCAGCGCGGTGTGATCGAACAGACCTCTCATCGCCTTGTGGCGAAGGTCGAGGCCGCCGGTCATGACGCCGAATGCAGGCATCAGCAAGCGGGCGCCGTCGGTGGCAAAGCACGGGCGGCGGACCGATTTTTCGCGGCGCCGCACGGTTGCGGCTGGATGCAGGTGTCCCGCGATCTCGCCTTTCTGCAGGCCGCCTTTCGGCTCGTGGCGGAAGGTCAGGCCGCCATAATGCATTTCATCGGCAGATGTGCCCGGCAGGTCGACTGTGCCATCCGGATCGTGGTTGCCGTTGATCCAGATCCATTCGCGACCGCGCGCCATTTCGGCAATCAGGCTGCGGAATGCCTCGGGCAGATGCGCCGAGCCGACGCGGTCGTGGAAACTATCGCCGAGCGACACCACCAGCTTCGGGTCGTAGCGGGTGATGACGGCCGAAAGCACGGTCAGTGTTGCCAGCGTGTCGTAGGGCGGCAACATCATGCCGCGGCGGGCGAACGCCGCGCCCTTCTCGAGATGCAAATCGGAAACGACGAGAATGCCGGCATCGGGCATGTAGAGCGCGCCGAGCGGATCGCAAACAGCGGCGACGCCATGCACGGAGGTCTCGACGCCCGGTAGCGCGGCCAGTCCGTTCAGTTCACGCGCGAGCGCCAAGCGGTTCATCACGTCTCGTATCTTTCCAGTGTGCGGGCGGCGTGTTGCCGTCGGTTCCTTTTGTTCGATTGCCCGAGGATCCAAACGCAAACCCAGTGTCACGCCGGCTTTCGCCGTTAAATCGTCTTCACGCCATCGCTTCCGCAATCAAGTCATCTGCGGCTTCCGCCAGCACCGCATCGTGGGCCTCGCCATGCACCGGCTCCTTGCCGATCTCCAGCATGACCGGCACCGCCAGCGGCGAGATGTGGTCGAGCGCACGATGCGTGATGTGGCCCTTGATTCGCCTGAGCATATCGCCAAGCCGGGAGATATCCAAAAGCCCGGTTGCCGCATCCTGCCGCGTCGCTTGCAGGAGGATGTGATCCGGCTCGTGGGTTCTGAGCACATCATAGATCAGATCGGCCGAGACCGTGACCTGTCGCCCGGTTTTTTCCTTGCCCGGGTGACGGCGCTCGATCAAGCCTGCAATCACGGCGCAGTTGCGGAAGGTGCGCTTCAAAAGGAAGGATTCCGCGAGCCAGCTTTCGAGATCGTCGCCCAGCATGTCCTCGTCGAAGAGATCAGCGAGGCTGAGCCGGCCGTTGCGGATCATCAGCCCCATGTCTTCGAAGCCCCAGATACCGAGCGAATAGTCCGTCGCGACGAAGCCGAGGGGCTTGGCGCCGGCCCGCTCGAGCCGCCGCGTCAACAGCATGCCGAGCGTCTGGTGCGCCAGCCGCCCCTCGAAGGGATAAATGACCATGTAGCAGCGGCTGCCGCGTGGGAAGGTTTCGATCAGCAGTTCGTCGCGCTTCGGCAGCATCGACTTTTCCTGCTGGATCGCCAGCCAGTCGCGCACCTGCTCCGGCAGGCGGCGCCAGCGATCGGGATCGGCGATCATCGAGCGCACCTGGTCCGCCAGATAGGTGGAAAGAGGAAACTTGCCGCCGGCATAGGATGGGATCTTCGGATCCATCGAGAAGGCCTGCGAGGCGAGCGCCTCGTTCTCGCGGATGCCCTCGAAGCGGAGCACCTTGCCGGCGAAGATGAAGGTGTCACCGGGTGAGAGCTGCTCGAGGAAATATTCCTCGACCTTGCCCAGCGTCGCGCCACCGCGACCGATCCGGCCGCCTTCGCCGCGTTTGACCATGCGCAGATTGAGCATCGGACTCTCGACGATGGTGCCGAGATTCAGCCGGTATTGCTGCGCGACCTGCGGATTGGAAACACGCCAACGTCCCTCCTTGGTCTTGCGGATCCGGGCGTAGCGCTCATAGGTACGCAACGCGTAGCCGCCCGTTGCGACGAAATCGACGACGCGCTCGTAGGTCTCCCAGGAGAGATCGGCGTATGGCGAGGCGCTTGATATCTCGTCGTAGAGTTCCAGCATGTCGAAGGGTTCGGCGCAGGCCATGCCGAGCACATGCTGCGCCAGCGCATCGAGCGCGCCCTTCCCGACCGGCGGCGTATCCTGCGCGCCGATATAGTTCGCGTCGAGTGCTGCCTGACATTCCATCACCTCGAAGCGATTGGCGGGCACGAGGATCGCCTTCGAGGGCTCGTCCATGCGGTGGTTGGCGCGGCCGATGCGCTGGGCAAGCCGCGAGGCGCCCTTCGGCGCGCCGACATGGACGACGAGATCGACATCGCCCCAATCGATGCCGAGGTCGAGCGTAGAGGTAGCAACGACAGCGCGCAGACGGTTTGCCGCCATCGCGACCTCCACCTTGCGTCGCTGCCCGACATCGAGCGAGCCGTGATGCAGCGCGATCGGCAGGTTCTCCTCGTTGACAGTCCAGAGTTCCTGAAACAGCATCTCGGCCTGCGACCGGGTGTTGACGAAGAGCAGCGTCGTGCGGTGGTCGAGAAGTTGCTTGTAGACGTCGGGGATCGCGTATTTCGCCGAATGGCCCGACCAGGGGATGTGCTCCTCGGTCGACAGGATCGAAATGTCAGGCTTGGCGCCGCCTTCGACGATGACCAATCCGGCGTGGTGATCCTCGCCTTCCCGCTGCGCGACCAGCCATTTCTGCAGGTCCATCGGGTCGGAGACGGTGGCCGAAAGGCCGATCGTCTGCAAGGCGGGCGCCAGCCGGCGCAGGCGGGCAAGGCCGAGCGAGAGCATGTGGCCGCGCTTCGAGGTAACGAGCGAATGCAATTCGTCGAAGACGATGTATTTGAGATCCTTGAAGAAGCGCTCCGCCTCGCGATTTGCGAGCAGCAGGGCCACCTGCTCCGGGGTGGTCAGCAGAATATCGGGCGGATTCAGCTTCTGGCGCTGGCGTTTGGCAACAGGTGTGTCACCGGTGCGGTTCTCGACCGTCACCGGCAAACCCATTTCTTCCACCGGTTTCATCAGGTTCCGCTCGATATCGACGGCAAGCGCCTTCAGTGGCGAGATGTAGAGCGTATGAATGCCTGTGAAGGCGGAGCCCGGCGGAATCCTGCCGCGGCGGGTCAGATCGGTCAGCGACGGCAGGAAGCCGGCGAGCGTCTTGCCGGCGCCGGTCGGCGCGATCAGCAGTGTGCTTTCGCCCGCCTCGGCGCGGGCCAACAATTCCAGCTGATGGGCGCGCGGGCGCCATCCCTTGTCCGCGAACCAGCGGGTGAAAGGCGGAGGCAGGACAACGCGGGCTTCGGAATCGATCTGGTCCACGGCGCTAAAGGTAGTGCACCGGGAACCGAAATAGAATGGCGGGCCCGCGAACTAGAGAAAGCGATGCGGATGGAAGGGCTTGGGATCGGCGAAAGTGTCGTTGCCTGCCATCTGCTCGGCCAGCAGCCGGCCACATGCCGGGCCAAGCGTCAGGCCGTGATGGGCGTGGCCGAAATTGAACCAAAGGCCGCGATGGCGCGGCGCCGGGCCGATCACCGGGCGCATGTCAGGCAGACAGGGACGCAGACCCAGCCAGGGCGTCGCCTCTACCGGCTCGCCGAGCGGAAACAGCGCGCGGGCATGTTTCTCATCGCGGCGGAGTTGGATGGTATTCGGCGGCGCATCGGGCGCGGCGAATTCGATGCCCGTCGTCAGCCGGATGCCGCGCGCCATCGGCGCCAGCACGTAGCCGGCTTCCTCGTCGACCACGGAATGATCGAGCGGCTGGCCCTCCCGCTGCGCATAATGCCGGTGGTAGCCGCGCTTGACCGCCAGCGGCAAGGAATAGCCGAGCTTGCGGAAGATCAGACCGGATTGCGGTCCGAGGGCGACGACAACCTCGCCTGCTTCGATGATCTCGCCATCGGCGGTGGCAATCGACCAGCCACTCTTCTCCTCGCGCAGAGCGGATGCGTCGGCGCGAACAATCTTGCCGCCAGCAGTCGTGAAGAGGTTTGCATAGGCCGCCGTCAGCGCCTGTGGGTCGGTCACGGTCTTCGGGTCGAGCCAGTGGACGCCGCCGGCGATGCGGCCGCTCGCGGAGAAAGCGGGTTCCAGCGCCAGAAACTCGCGGGCGTCGAGAATGCGGATAGCCAGACCATGAGCGGAGAGGCTTTCGGCCTCCGCACGCGCGGCCTCGAAACGCCGCGGGTTCCTGTAGAACGACACCCAGCCGCGTGCACGGATGAGGTCCGATGCGCCGGCCCGGCCAATCAGCTTGTCGTGCTCGGTGACGCTGGCTTCGATCAACGGCAGCAACGCCCGCGTCGCCTTCTCCAGATTGGTCGGCGAGGAATGCCACCAGTAGCGCGCCAGCCATGCGGCGATGCGCGGAAGGTAGGTCGGATCGTAACGGACATCCGACGAGCCGTTCAGCGCATACTTGGCAATGGCGCCGAGCTGCCGCGGGAAGGCGTAGGGGACGACGGAGGAACGCTCGATCAGCCCGGCATTACCGTAGCTGGTGCCACCACCCGGCTCGCCGCGATCGGCAAGCACGACGGAGCGGCCGCGATCCTGCAAATGAATGGCCGCGCCGACGCCGACAATGCCGGCACCAAGAACGAGAATATCTGTTTTCATCGGATGGACTTGGTCAAAGGGCGCGGAGGCTTTCGGCCTCCGCGCGATTGGATCGACGAGCGATCAATAGATGTCGAAGGGGAAGTACTTCTTGGTGATCTGCTGATACTTCCCATTGGCGACGAGCGCGTCGATCGCCTTGTTGAAGCGCTCCTTCAGCTCGGTTTCGCCCTGGCGGATGCCGATGCCAGCCTGCGTTTCCGTGCCAGGGACATCGCCGAGCAGCTTGCAGCAATCCTTGCCTGCCTTGTTCAGCCAGTCGACCACCACGAACTTGTCGGAGATCAGCGCGTCCATACGGCCGTTCTGGAGGTCGGCCACGGCTTCGTCCTGCGTCGGATACATCTTCGCTTCAGCGCCACCCTTGGCGTAGACGTCGTTGGCATAGTCGGCCTGCGTGGTCGAAGCCTGCGCGCCGACGACCTTGCCCTTCATGTCGTCGACCGTGACGCCCTTGAGCGGACTATCCTTCGGCACGGCGATCGCAAGCGGCGTCGTGTAGTACTTGTTCGTGAAGTCGATCTGCTTCTTGCGCTCGTCGGTAATGCTCATCGACGCGATGATGGCATCATACTTCTTGGCCAGAAGCCCCGGGATGATGCCGTCCCAATCTTGCGCGACGATCGTGCACTTGGCCTTCATCTCCTCACAGAGCGCATTGGCCATGTCGACGTCGAGGCCCTTCAGGCTGCCGTCGGATTCGACGTAGTTGAAGGGAGGATAGGCACCCTCGGTTGCGATGCGGATCGTGTCCTCGGCGGAGGCGAGGTGCGTCGCCGCAAGCAAGGCAGCGGCCGCCAGGAAAATGGTCTTTCTCATTGCTGTTCCCTTATTGGAATTGTTTTTGCCCAACAGAGACAACTTTAGCGAATCCTTGCCGCTTCACAACCCCGCACCCACAAAACAGGCCTCCATTTGATCCTTCACATATAGCCGCTTGACACACCCAAAAATCATGGATATTTTTTATCCATGAATTGAGGAGATGTCCGATGAAACTGGGTGATGGTGTCGAGCAGGCGATACACAGCGTTGCGATGCTGGCCGGCCTGTCAGACGGTGGCGTGCTTTCAGCCGCCGCACTGGCCGAATTCCACGGCGTCTCGACCAGCTATCTTCTGAAGCATCTGCAGGCACTCTCCGGCGCCGGCATCGTGAACACGGTTCCGGGACCGAGGGGCGGGTATCGGCTGGCGAAGCTGACGGAAGAGATCAGCCTCCTCGACATCGTCATTGCGGTCGAAGGGCCGGAGCCGGCGTTCCGTTGCAGTGAGATCCGCCAGCGCGGACCGAACCAGCTGCCGGGACGCTATTTCACGAAACCATGCCAGATCAGCGCGGCAATGTTGAAGGCCGAGCGCGCCTACCGCGCCGAACTTGCCAAGACCAGCATCGCCGACATCCTGGCGCAGCTTGCTGCTGATGATGACGGCGGGATCGCCGCCCGCGGCTGCGCCTTCCTTGAAATGAATGAACGCAGAACGGCTCGCTGAGCCCGAAACCAAAGGAGAATGAATCATGCAAGCACGTTTCAACTTCGCTAAGGCATCGCCGGACGCGTACAAGGCTGTCGCCGCACTGGAGCAGTATGTTCAGGGATCTGGCCTCGAGCGCCGCTTCATCCACCTGATCAAGCTGCGCGCCTCGCAGATCAATGGCTGCGCCTATTGCGTCGACATGCATGTCAAGGAAGCCCGGCACGACGGGCTTAGCGAACAGTGGATCAACCTGATGTGCGTCTGGCGGGAATCCCCGGTCTACGACGCCAGGGAACGCGCCCTGCTCGGCTGGGTCGATGCCGTCACCCGCATCGCCGAAACCGGCGCGCCGGACGCCGATTTCGAAGCCCTGAAGGCCCACTTCACCGAAGAAGAGATCACCAAAATCACGGTCGCCATCGGCACGATCAATATCTGGAACCGGCTCGCCGTCGGCTTCCGCTCGCAGCACCCGATCGACAAGCCTGCGCAGGCTGCGTGACAATCGCAGCCCCTCTCCCCGTGGTACGGGGAGAGGGAGTGTATTTACAGCGCGATATAGCGATCGGCGCGGTGGTTGATAGCCACGAAGAGGTTGAGCACCACCGCGCCGAGCACGGAATAGAAGACCACCGGCGGTGTGGCGACGAAGAAGGCGGCGGCCAGCACGCAGAGGTCAATCGCCATCTGCACGAGGCCGGCACGGATGCCGAAGCGCTCCTGCATGTAGATGCCGAGAATGCCGACTCCGCCGAGGCTGGCACGGTGGCGATAGAGCGCCAGAAGGCCGAAGCCCAGCAACAGCCCGCCGAGAAGCGCCGCCCAGGCCGGATGGATGGCGGAAATGTCCATGACCTTCGGCTGCAGGCTGGTCATCAGAGATGTCAGGCCGATGGCGATGAAGGTCTTGATCGTGAAGGCCACGCCAAGCCGCGTCCATGAGAGATAAAAGAACGGCAGGTTGAGCAGGAAGAAGGCGAGGCCGAAGTTTACTCCGAAGGCGTAATGCAGCAGGAACGCTATACCGGCGGTGCTGCCGGTCAGCAGACCGGCGCTGGCCAGAACATAAAGCCCGAGCGCCGCAACGAGGCTGCCAGAGAAAATCCCCTGAACGTCTTCGATCGGGGTATGGCGGCTGGCGCTGGTATTCCAGAAGCCGAGGGCGTTGAAAAGTTGTGCCATTGTTTTTGATCCCCAAACGGCAGACATGTTCAAATGCGCCCGAGCAAGACCCGAGCGTGACGAAACGTGCTTGATGAATGATGTCGGACGCCTCAAACTCCTGAGGACATTCCTAGTGAATTAGCCAGCATTATCAGTGGTTTTTGCAGTGCAATCAAGCGAAATACGTAAGTAATGCTGACCTATTATCACTTCGCAAGAATCGTTCCGCTATGCCGCCTTGCGCGTAAGGAACAGAATGCCTGAAATGATGTTTGCGCCATCTTTGCGAATGGCCGTCTTGCTGACGGCGACGACCCCAAAGCCAAGGTGGGCGCAGAGCGCGCGGACGTAGCTTTCGGAATGGGTGTAGCGCAATGACTGCGCGAGGTGGAAACCATCCCCCTCGCCCGCGTCCTCGACGGAAAAAGCGAAATCGGCACCCGGCAAAGCAAGTGCTGAAACAGCCTCGAACACACTCTCGAGATTGCCGAGATACATCAAAACGTCAGCGGCGGTGACGAGGGCGGCACGATGCATCGTGCCCTCGGCAAAGAGGCCCGTCGCCTCAGGAGGCAGCGACAGGTCGGCTTGTGCCAGATGATCGTAGACGTGCTTCTCGGCGGCCTTGGCAAGCATGTTCTGAGATAGGTCAAACCCCTCGAGGCGCGCAACGCGTTCACGGATTTCCGGCCCCAGCAGGCCGGTGCCGCAACCAAGGTCCACGGCCAGCGCATAGCTCCTGCCGGTCGTCGCAACGAGTGCCGCAAGCTTGGCTGGTACGCTGTAATCCAGTTTCTCAATCAGCGACGTCTCGAAGCGATCGGCATAGTCGTCGAAGAGGCGTTCGACGTAGCAGCTTGGTGGCTGGTTCGGCGTCTCGACATCGCCGAGCAGAGCTAGCTTAAGCTCGGCGCCGAAAATATCGACCGGGCTTGCTTCTAAGGTCTGCCTGTAGGCCTCGATCGCGCCCACCTTGTTGCCTGCCTTCTCGCGGTAGCCCCCCAGCCGATACCAGCCGGCCGCCCAGCGCGGCACCAGCTCCAGCGCCTGTTCCATGAGTTCGGCGGCCGCATCCGGCTCGCCGCTTTCGTCGAGCATCTTGGCATAGTCGGCACGGCGGTCGGCGATGACATCGCCTGAAGTGAACTGGTTGGGCTGCATGGTGAAGACCTGTTGGATCGACCCGCATTTGGCTGCGGCCACAAAAAAACTCAAGTCCTATTTCAGAGGCGGGAACGCCAGACCTGAAAAAGGCTTGCGAGCGACGATTCGCGCCCGTATTTCAGGGATAAACAGGAGATGGCGCATGTCCGATCAGATGAACAAGTTTCTCGGCGATTCCCTCGGCCGCACATTGGTCAAGCTTTTGGTCGTATCGCTGATCGTCGGCTTCATCATGGCCGTGTTCGGCTGGGCGCCGCTGGATTTCATCTACGGCTTCCGCAATTTCGTTCTGGAAGTCTGGCATCGCGGCTTTGCCGCTTTGGGACGCGTCGGTGATTATCTGCTGCTTGGCGCGACCGTCGTGATCCCGGTCTTCCTCATCATCCGTCTCTTCAGCTATCGGCGATAATATGACCTCTCTCATCCTCTCGCGGCGCGGCCTGCTGCACATATCCGGCCTCGTACTGGTTGCTGGCGTTGCAAGCTGCACCACGGCGCCCAAGTTCTCTTCCACGCCTTCGGACGGCGAAGACGAAACGGCCGACGCATTGCCACTGGTCAACCAGTTGCGCGCCAAGAATGGACTGCCGCCGCTTTCGGCGGATCCCGCGGCCAAGGACGCGGCGATGTTCCAGGCCAAGCGCATGGCATCGGCCGGCAAGATGAAGCACGTGATGGGCATCGGCGACGGCTTCGGCCCGCGCGTCAAGGCAAGCGGCGTGCAGATGCCAGCCGCGGAAAACATCGCAGCCGGCCAGCAGTCGGTTCCCTCCGTCGTGACCGCCTGGATCAACTCTCCGCACCACCTGGAGAACATGCTCGGTCGTTACAATGGCCTAGGCGTTGCTATGGCGCGCAATTCCGCTTCCAAAAACGTCCCCTACTGGGCCATGGTGCTTTCCGGCTGAGGCGATTCCGCCTCGCCTCTCAGAGGCAGACATGGATACTCACGGTCACCAGAACAGGCTGGCATTCGACGTGACGCACCGGCTGGTGTTGTCGATCGCGATCCCGATGACGCTCGGCTTCATGACGACGCCCCTCCTTGGCCTCGTGGATACGGGGGTCGTCGGCCATATGGGTCAGCCCGATGCGCTGGCGGGGCTTGCGATCGGCGCCATGCTCTTCGACCTCATCCTCGGCAGCTTCAACTTCCTGCGCGCCTCCACGACGGGTCTGACGGCGCAGGCCTTCGGGCGGCACGACCGGCATGCCGAACAGGGCGTCTTCTGGCGAGCGCTGATCTCCGCGCTTGGTTCCGGCATCGCACTTCTCTGTCTGTCGCCGTTGCTGCTTGCGGCGGGGCTGAAGCTGATGGGACCCGAGAGCGCAGTTGCGGCCGCCACCAGCACCTATTTCTCCATCCGCATTCTTGCCGGTCCGGCAGCGCTGGCCAACTACGCAATCCTCGGCTTCGTGCTTGGCCGCGGCCAGGGCACCGTCGGCCTGTTGCTGCAGACGATCATCAACGGCATCAACATCGTGCTGGCGATCTACCTCGGCCTCTGGCTCGACTGGGGCGTGGCGGGCGTCGCCTGGGGTACGATGGTCGGCGAGACCGCCGGCGCTGTTGTCGGCCTGCTGATCGTCCTTCGTGGCTTCGATCGCGCGCATCGACCGAGACGTGCGGAGATTTTCTCGCGGCATCGGCTGGCCGAATTGTTTGCGTTGAATCGCGACATCCTGATCCGGACCTTCGTGCTGTTGGCCGCGTTCACTATCATGACACGGATCGGAACGAGCTTCGGGGCGGTCACACTTGCCGCCAACGCCGTGCTGATGAACTTCTTCCTACTCTCCGGATATTATCTCGACGGACTTGCCAACGCGGCCGAGCAAATCACCGGTCGGGCGATCGGCGCGCGCTACCGGCCGGCGTTCGACCGCGGTCTGAAGCTGACGGCGCTCTGGTCTTTCGGGCTCGCCGGTATTATTTCGGTATTCTTCCTGTTGGCTGGTCCATGGCTGATTTCCGTGCTGACGACGTCACCGGAGGTGCAGCAGGCGGCCGAAACCTACCTGCCCTGGGCGGCTGTCACCGGGCTAACCGGCGCCTTGGCCTTCCTGATGGACGGCGTATTCATCGGCGCCACCTGGTCAATCGACATGCGCAACCGGATGCTCATGTCGTTTGCCGGCTATCTGATAGCGCTGGCCGTCTTCGTGCCGCTATTCGGCAATCATGGCCTATGGCTGGCGATGAACGGCTTCCTGCTGTTTCGCGGTGTCTTCCTGGCGATGCTCGTGCGGCCGCGGGCGGATCAGACGTTCCGCGCCGCCCAGTAATCCGTCCTCGTGTCCCTGAGATCACGGATGGATCTGACCTGCTCGCGATCGAGCAGCTTCGAGAGACCGCGAACGATCGTGCCCGGCAGGCCCGGCCCCTCATAAACCATGCAGGAATAGAGCTGCACGAGATCGGCACCGGCCTTGATCTTCTCGAGCGCCGTTTCCGCGGACGAGACGCCGCCGACGCCGATGATCGGGAGGCCTGAGCCGACGCGCTTGCGCATCTTCGCTAGTACCGCGGTCGACTTGTCGAACAGCGGCTTGCCGGAAAGTCCGCCCGCCTCCTTGGCCTGGCGCCGGTCCCTGAGGCCCTCACGGGAAAGCGTGGTGTTCGAGACAATCAGGCCATCCAAGGCATGCGCCAGCGCTTCGGCGGCGATATCGTCCAGCCCCTCTTCGGTAAGATCTGGCGCGATCTTCAGGAAGACCGGGATCTTTCTGCCTGCCTTCTCGGCTTCGGCGTCGCGGGCGGCAAGCACTGCCGACAAGAGCGCGGCGAGGCTTTCCCGCGCCTGCAGATCGCGCAGGCCCGGCGTGTTCGGTGATGAGATGTTGGCGGTAAAATAGCGGGCGACGGAATAGAACCGGCGAATGCCAAGGACGTAGTCGCCGATGCGGTCTTCGCTGTCCTTGTTGGCGCCGATGTTGACGCCGATGATGCCGTTGCCGCGAATGGCCGACAGACGCGCCAAGGCGGCATCGTGGCCCTCGTTGTTGAAGCCGAGGCGATTGATGACGCCTTCGTCCTCGACCAGCCGGAAGATGCGCGGGCGCGGATTGCCGGGCTGCGGCTTCGGCGTCACGGTGCCGATCTCGGTGAAGCCGAAGCCGATCTTCAGCAACGCCTCCGGCACCTCTGCGTTCTTGTCATAACCGGCCGCCATGCCGATCGGGTTGATGAAATCGAGCCCGGCAACGCTCTGTCTCAGGCGCGGATCGGGCGCGATCCGGCAGGCCGGCACAGCACCCGCCTTCAGTGCGGCAATCGACATGCCGTGCGCCGTTTCGGGGTCGAAGAGGAACAGGCCCTTGCGGGCGGCGTGCTTGAAAAGATCGATCATGGCTGAAGGTCCGGAAAGATATGCTGGCCGGCGACATCGAGCGGCAGCGGCGCCTCCCACAACACGGCCGAAAGCGGCAGTTCGGCATAGAGATGCGGAAAGAGAGCACCGCCGCGCGAGGGTTCGAAAACGAGCTCGTCGCCGAACTTGCTGCTGTCGACGGCAACGAGCAGGAGCCCGGTCTGGCCGGCGAAGTAGAGTGCTGCCGTCTGCCTGACCTGTGTGGCGGTCGAGAAGTGGATGTAGCCGTCCGTAAGGTCTATCGGAGCGCCGTGAAAAACGCCGACCGCCCTTGCCTCCTGCCAAAGCGTTTCCGTCACGATCTTGTAAAGCGTGGGTGTCAGGGTCATGATGGCCTCAGAATGGCTGGTCTTTCCCGGGCTTTGCCGCAAAGCGGCGGCGATGTCCACGCCTCGCCGTGAAAAATGCGGTGGCCACCGAGATTTCCGGAGGAAACCATGAACAATATCGCAATCGGCCTTTTCGCGCTTCTCCTGCCGCTCGGCGTTCATGCGGCCGAAACCGACGCATCGCGCTTCCAGCTGGAGCGCAGCGGTGACCACTTCGTGCGCCTCGACAAGCAGACCGGCGCCATGTCGCTTTGCGAGGAGAAGGACGGCGCCCTGGTCTGCCGGATGGCCGCCGATGAGCGCGCCGCCTATGAGCAGGAACTCGACCGGCTTTCGGCCCGTGTCACGGCGCTGGAGAACAAAAGCATCGTCAACAAGGCGCTGCCCTCCGACGAGGAGATCAACCGCTCGATCGGCATCATGGAGCGCTGGATGCGCAGCTTCATGGGGATAGTCAAGGAATTCCAAAGCGAAGAGGAGCGCAACGCCCTTCCGCAAAAGACATGATTTGATATAGTCATATCAGAATGGCGGGATGTATCGCGTGGGAGCGCGAGGCATGACGCGGCGATCGAGCTCTTGGGAGGGAGTTATCGATGCAGGAACAGACAATCATCATTGCCGACGACCATCCGCTTTTCCGGGATGCGCTACGCCAGGCAGTGATCGGCATGGAAGGCCACCCTGTTATCGTCGAGGCCGGCGATTTTGCTGCGGCACGGATGGCCGCCGGGAAGCACCCTGAAGCAGACCTGATGCTGCTTGATCTTTCGATGCCAGGTGTCAGCGGCTTTTCCGGTTTGATGGCGCTGCGCTCCGAATTTGCCGGACTGCCGATCGTCATCATTTCCGCGACTGACGATACCACCACGATCCGCCGCGCGCTGGAACTCGGCGCATCGGGCTTCATCTCCAAATCCTCGGGGATCGACGATATTCGCCGCGGCATCCAGACGGTCCTTGCCGGCGATATCGCCACACCCGAAAGCTACCGCGGCGGGCAGGAGCAGGACCCTGATGTCGCCGACCTGATCCACCGGCTGCATACGCTGACGCCGCAGCAGAGCCGTGTGCTGACAATGCTGGCGGAAGGCCTTCTCAACAAGCAGATCGCCTACGAGCTCGGCGTTTCCGAGGCGACGATCAAGGCGCATGTTTCGGCGATCCTCCTCAAGCTCAATGTCGACAGCCGCACGCAGGCGGTGATCCAGCTCGGCAAAATCAACATGGCCATGGTCGCCTGAGGCGAGACAGGATTTTATTCCTTTCTTCTCTTTACTCCAACTGGGCTTGCGGTTAATATTTCGTCGTTAAAGGATGGCGCAGGCGCGCAGGAATCAGGCGACATGCTGTCACACGAGCAGATCTGGGGCGCGATCGACAGGCTTGCCGAACGGCATGACCTGACGCCATCCGGTCTTGCCCGGCGGGCGGGGCTCGATCCAACCTCCTTCAACAAGTCCAAGCGGCTTTCTGCCGATGGGCGGTTGCGCTGGCCGTCGACGGAATCGATCGCCAAGGTGCTGGATGCAACGGGCGCCAGCATGGAGCAGTTCCTGACCTTCATGCGCCCGGCCGGCGGTTTTTCCAGCCTTCCGGACGGCGCCTTCCCGCCGCAGGGCAGCTCGATCCCACTGCTCGGCTTTGCGCAGGCTGGAGCTGGCGGTTTCTTTGATGATGGCGGTTTTCCGGCCGGGCAAGGCTGGGATGTCGTGGAATTTCCTGCGGCGCCATCGCAGAAAGCGGGCGTCTACGCGCTCGAGGTGCAGGGCGAGAGCATGATGCCGCTCTACCGCGACGGCGACGTGCTGATCGTCGAGCCTGGCGCGCAGGTTCGCCGCAACGATCGCGTCGTCGTCAAGACCCGCGAAGGCGAGGTCATGGCCAAGGTGCTGTGGCGCCAGAGCCCGCGATCGATCGAATTGATGTCGCTCAATCCAGAACATCCGAACCGGACGATCGAGCTTTCCGACGTCGATTGGATCGCCCGTATCATCTGGGCCAGTCAGTAGGAAGATATTCCATGCGTCCTGCGGCCATTCTGACGGCTATTGCAGGAATCGGAACGGTCGCCGGTCTGATCGCGGCGGGCGGACAAAGGCTTGGCTCGGCCATTGATCCGGTGGAAACGACAGCTCCGACGGAAATCCACGCGCCGCCGCCCGCGCCAGTTGCTCAACCGACGACAAATCCCGAGGCCAGCATGCATGCCCGGCGCGTCGACGATGCCAGCCAGTTCTATCCTGCTGTTATCAACGGCAAGCCACTTGAACGCATCGCGGCGGTGAAGCCGCAGCGACCGGCGAAGCCTGCCGAAAACAGAGGCGTGGACCTCGTTCGTCCGATCGCCGAAAGCGCCGGCGTCCTTGCCTTTGGCAACCGCCGCCTACGGCTTGCCGGCATCACCCCCACGGCGGCGGACAAGACTTGCACCGACAGCAAGGGCCGGGAATGGCCATGCGGGATGCTGGCAAAAACCAATGTGCGATTGTTTCTGCGCTTGAGAACCGTCCGCTGCGATCTCGACGGCGCCGATTGGACCGGCACCGTGACGACCGCCTGCCGGATCGGCACGCAGGACATTTCGCGGTGGCTGGTCGAAAACGGCTGGGCAGAGGCAGAAAAAGGATCAGCGCTTACCGAGGCCGGCGAGACAGCAAGACAGGCAGGCAAGGGCATCTATGGTGATGACCCTCGCAGCGTCGCAGAAACCGGCACCCTTGAGAATCTGCCTGCCGATCTGCCGCCCGACGGCTTGTAATGTCGCCGGTCAGTTCCTAGACTCTTGGCTCATTCCAGAGGGATCATCGAGATATGAGCAAGCCGCTTTCCGCCCATGACGCACTGATCTACGTGATGGTTATGGCATCCGCCGTCGACAGCACGATGAACGATCGCGAGATGGAACGTATCGGCCAACTGATCGGTTTCCTGCCAGTTTTCCGTGATTTCGACGACGAGAAGCTGATTTCGGTTGCGCGCGATTGCGCGGCACTGCTGGCCGGCTCCGAGGGACTCGACATCGTGCTTGAAATCGTCAAGGACACCCTTCCTTCGCGCCTTTACGACACGGCCTATGCGCTCGCTGTCGAAGTTGCCTCGGCCGACCTCTCGGTAAAGGCGGAAGAACTACGGCTTCTCAGCCTGCTGCGTGACCGCCTCGGTCTCGACAAGTTGACCTGCGCCGCCATCGAGCGCAGTGCGATCGCACGCTTCCGCAAGGGCTAATACAAGCCGTAAGGGAAATAGCGCAGATAGATTTCCTGCAGCCGGCCGCTGCGCGAGAGCGCTGCCAGGGCGTGGTCCAGCGCGGCCGTCAGCACATCGTCCTTCTCGCGCAGCATGATCGTCATGCCTTCGCCAAGAAACTGCTCGGAGAGATAAGGCCCGTCAAACAGCGCGCAGCATTTCGTCGAAGCCTGCGACGAAACCCAGAACGAAAGCTGGAGAGAATCGGCGAAGGCGGCATCCACCTTGCCGTCTCTCAATGCCGCCAAAAGGGCATCCTTGCTGTCGAAGGGTACGGCCTTCACTTTCGGGAAATAGGCGGACAGCATGGCTTCGTGCGCCGTCGCCTTGACCACGCCAACCGAATGGTCCGCGAGAGCGCCCGCATCTTCACCCTTGATGGGAGCCTTCAAGTTTCGAACAAAGCGAGCGGGCAGCATCAGATACGGTCGCGAAAAGGCGAACTGCTGCCGCAGTTCTTCGCTCACGGCAATGCCGGCGATCACGGCGTCGCCTTGTGATGCCGCCAGCGCAACTTTCAGGTCGGCGAACGGCAGCGCCTGGATCTGGCATTTGCTTGCAATCTCCAGTTCGTTACAGATCTCGCGCGCAAGATCGATGTTGAAACCGGCCAACTTGCCATTCTGATCCGTAAAGTTGAACGGCGGAAAATCGATCGTCGTCAGGAAGCGCAGCCGCACGAGCGACGAAAGATCCGGCTTTGCAAGCCGCTCCCTGGAATCGAAAAGCAATGGCAAGTTTGGCGTTGCCTGCTGGGCCGACAACGAGAACGGGCAAAAAAGCACAACCAGAAACAGCCAAAAGCTGCATAGTCCCTTAAGATTTAGGGATGCTAGTTTAAATTGCATCATTATGATCGGCCTCGGGGACAAGCATGCACTGCCATTCTGGAAACGGTGTATCAGAGTCATGCCTATCGGGGAATATGCGCCGGCCGGGGATTGATGACCGCGTGCGCTTGGATGATCGTTCAACACGCCATGACGCACCGCCGACGGTGCGCACGATCAACGATTCCTACTAGCAGGAAGCAGAGGTTCTGCTGCAACTCGGCATCGGCAAGCCGATCATCGCGCGGGCGATGTTGCTCGCCCGCCGCAATGGCACCAGCATCGAGCAGGAACTCCTTGCAGGCGGTTTCATCGACGCCGACAGCTCCAACGCGTCGCTGGCGCGGGCTTCGGCTTCCCTTTCTTTCGGCAATCGACAGTTCCCTTGTCAACGACGACAAGGCACCCGACAGCCAGCTCCTGCAGGCTCGCTGCATCCGGCTAAACTATATTAGCAAATGCATGCTCGCGATTGTGCCGGAGGCCCGGAACCTCGCGGCACTCTCGCAGACATTCGAGAAGAAGCCGGGATTGGCCGACAGCATCGTCGTCACGACGCCCGCAGCATTGCGGGCCGCGGTGTGGCGCGCCGGTAGCAGCAGACGATTGCGGGAAAGCGTCAGCACCCACTTCGAGGACAAGGCGCGCTTCAGCGCGCGGATCGTTCTTTCAGGCAAGCAGGGATTTCTCGCGGGCGCAGGCATCTGCGCATTTGCCTTCGCCCTCACTACCGGCACGCTCACGCTGGTCGCCCTGCACGCAGCGATCTCGCTGCTCTATCTGGCCGTCATCCTTGTCCGTGCCGCAGCACTTCTCGACCACAGGTGTCGGGAGCCGGACCCGCCCCCTTCAGACCATCTCCCTGTCTACACCGTCCTTTGTTGCTCTCTATCGGGAGGCAGACGTCGTGGCTCAACTCGTTAGGTCCCTTAGCCGGCTGAACTGGCCACCTTCGATACTCGATATCAAGCTGGTGTGCGAGGCGGACGATCACGCGACGATCGATGCTCTAAGGGCTGAGCGGCCTGGACCGCAATTCGAGATCGTCGAGGTGCCGCCGGCCCACCCGCGTACGAAACCCAAAGCGTTGAATTATGCGCTGGCCGGTGCCCGCGGCGAATTCGTCGTGATCTACGACGTGGAAGATCATCCTCATCCCGACCAATTGCGTGCAGCCTATTCGCAGTTGCCACAAGCCCTCACGACGTCGTGTGTCTTCAGGCGCCGCTCGTGATTTCCAACGGGGCGGCATCCTGGATCACCGCGGCATTCGCGTTGGAATATGCGGCGCTGTTTCGCATGCTGCTGCCGATGTTGACTCGGCGGCGCATGCCGGTTCCGCTCGGCGGCACCTCCAACCATTTGCGCGTTGCGGTACTGAGGGAATGCGGCGGTTGGGACCCGTATAACGTGACCGAGGATACCGATCTTGGCATGCGGCTTCATAGGCTCGGCTACAAGTGCGGCGTCATCGATTGCCCGACCTATGAGGATGCTCCGGCCACATTCAGGGTCTGGCTCAACCAGCGGACTCGCTGGTTCAAAGGCTGGCTGCAGACATGGCTGGTGATGATGCGAGAGCCGACGCGTCTCCTGCGCGAGATGGGCACGGGCGGCTTCCTGATGTTCCAGTTGCTGATCGGCCGCATGCTACTGTCCTCGCTCACCCATCCCTGGCTGATCATGCTTCTCATCACTACCGCCGGCTACCTAGCCCTCGGTTTTCCACCCACCGATAGCAGCGAAGGCGGGCTCCTCCTCCTCGATCTCGCCAATATGGCGGCAAGCTATGGGCTTTTTTTGCTGCTCGGCAGGGTCGTGATGCTGCGCGAAGAGAAACGCAGCATTGGCTGGCGCTGGATCTATGTCCCACTCTACTGGCTGATGATCTCAGTCGCGGCGTGGCGTGTCCTTCTTGAGCTGCCGAGAAGGCCCTTTTCTGGGACAAGACGCCTCATGTCCCGGTCAGCACCAGTGAGAAGTTGCGCCGCGCTTAGCACTGCTCATCCTTTGGCGGCGGGGTCGAAATTTTTCCGGGGACAGGCAGCATGCGTTAGGAGCACATTAAGCAATCTCCCATTCTATTCGCCGGGACGACGCCGGCTCACGGGCCGAATGCATGATGCGCATGTCGAGCCTTTTGGGCATCCTACCATGCCGTTTCCTGCGACATGCCCTGCATCTCAAAATGCTTCAATAGCCGGCCGCCCAATCGGCCGGATCAAGCGATTGGACATATCCATGCTGAAGAACCTCAAAATCCGGACGAAGATTATATCCGTCGTCGCGCTTCTCGGGGCGATCGCGCTCGGGGGGGTCGTTTACGTCATCACCGAATTCCGCGGCGCCGACGCCACCTACAGCGCCTTCATCGATCACGAGGCGCTGGCCGCCATGCTGGCATCGCGCGCCAGCGCTTCGGCAAACGCAGCCGTGCTCCAGGTGACGCTGATCGCCGGCCTCAAACCGGACACGCCCGCTTTCAACACGGCGCTCGCGACGCCAAGCAAGATGTCGCAAGCGCGCGAACGCCTCGAACAGGCGGCCGCTTTGGTTCCGAGCCGCAAGCAAGCGATTGATGACATTCTCGTCGGCATCGGCGAGATGGAAGCGCTTTCCAGCAAGGTCGTCGACCTAGCCAAGGCACAGGACAGCGCCGGCGCGCAGCTCGCAGCCAGCATGCTCAACGCCAAGCTGAGCACAGTCACTCCGAAAATGATCGCCAACAATGATGCACTGATGGCATTGCTCAACGATGGCGGCGACGCGCTCTCCGCGACTGTCAACCAGCGCATCACCCTCTGCTTCGCGCTGATCGGCCTCGCGGTACTGGGCGCGCTCTGCCTTGCCGTATGGGTTGCTCAAGCGGGGATCACTGCCCCGATGGCCCGTTTGCGTGACCGCATGACACAGCTCGCTCAGGGCGATACACAGAGCCCCATCGACGGTCTCGATCGTCGCGACGAGGTCGGCCAGATGGCCGGCGCCGTTGCCGTCTTCCGCGACAATGCCGTCGATCGTATCCGGCTTGAGGGCGAGGCCGAAAAGAGCCGCAATCTCGGTGACAGTGAACGCCGTGAACGCGAAGCGCAGCGCGCAACCGAGGCGGCGGACCTTTCGCGCGCCGTCGGCGCACTTGGCGACGGCTTGCGCCGGCTGGCGGCCGGCGACCTCGCATCACGGATCGACGCGGTTTTCGTCGGCGACCTCGATACGCTGCGACAGGATTTCAACAACTCGATCCTGAGGCTGAACGACACGATGCAGACGGTCGGCGCGAACGCCCGCGCCATCACCGCCGGTGCAAGCGAAATTCGCGCCTCGGCGGACGAGCTTTCGAAGCGGACGGAGCAGCAGGCAGCGTCCGTCGAAGAGACGGCGGCTGCTCTCGAAGAAATTACTACCACGGTCAAAGATGCCGCACGACGCGCCGAGGAAGCACGCGGGCTGGTGGCGCGCACGCGCGAAGGCGCGGAAAAGTCCGGCCAGGTCGTGCGCAAGGCAGTCAATGCGATGCAGAAGATCGAGCAGTCCTCCGCAGAGATCGGCAACATCATCGGCGTCATCGATGACATCGCCTTCCAGACGAACCTGCTTGCCCTCAACGCCGGCGTCGAAGCCGCCCGCGCCGGCGAGGCCGGCAAGGGCTTTGCCGTCGTTGCCCAGGAGGTGCGCGAACTCGCCCAGCGCTCCGCCAACGCTGCCCGGGAGATCAAGTCGCTGATCACGACATCCGGCGGCCATGTCCAGACGGGCGTCTCGCTAGTCGGCGAAACCGGCAGGGCGCTCGATGCGATCGTTCATGAGGTTCAGGAGATCAACCAGCATGTCGACGCGATTGCGGAAGCCGCCCGCGAACAATCGACCGGCCTGCACGAGATCAATACGGCCGTGAATACGATGGACCAGGGAACGCAAAAGAATGCGGCCATGGTCGAGGAAAGCACGGCTGCGAGCCACAGGCTCGCAACGGAAGCGGCGACACTGAACAATCTGCTCGACCAGTTCAAGCTCACCGGCACCGGCGGCTTCAGCGCGACGGTTGTCGCAGCGCCGCTGCAGAGCGCTCCGATCCACTCCGCGCCGCGCCCGGCCGCACCGCCGGTCGCAGCCAGAAAGGCGCCAGTCCGCATCGCCACTCCAGGGGTCACGCGCCCCTCCAATTCGCCGGCTCGGGCGCTTGGGCAGAAACTTGCAAGCGCATTCGGTGCTGGTAGTGCGCCTTCCAGCCCGCGCGACGACGCCGACTGGACAGAGTTCTAATCTCAGCAAGGGTAGAAAAACGAAGGGCGGCTCGATGCCGCCCTTTTCGATTACGGTTTTCTGATTTCATGCAACAGACCATGGCTTCGCTGCAGGGCACGAGCTCGCGCCGGGACAAAACGAAAAAAGGAAACTCAGGCGAACCCCGGCGGAACCTGCTCTACCTTACGGCCGCGACCATAATCACGTTCGTAGGATGCACGATCGTCATTGCGCGCAGACGCAAGAGCTACCTCAGGCGCAAGGTAACCGTCGGCGTATGTGCCGGTATCGCCATTGTCCCGGATTTCGCGCTTTGCCGTGAAAATCTTCAAAAGCATTCTGCAACTCCTCCTGATCATGCCGACAACAACCAAGGGTCGTCTGCGTTCCCGTGATATCGGAGAATAGTTAAAAATTAACTATGTTTATTAGAAGATTGTCAACTATCGTAATTTTCCTTCGGCTTACTTCCTAGCATCGTCTCTTGGTGCTCAAGGCACTCAAGGCAGGCTGGCAACGTGGGTCGTTGCATTTCCGTGGCAACGAAGTAAACCAGCGGGGATCAGGCATCCTTGCACATCGGCCTGATCGATGAAGTTGCCGTGGTGCCATACCGATGAATGTCAGGTCTGTGGTAATATTTCCGGTTCTAGGAGTCCTGTGTTCCTCTCATGAATTACCCATTTCCATCCGGCGCGCCGGACCTTACGCACTCATTTCTGGAACGCCTCCAGACGGCCTACGACACATTTCGGGTAACTCGTCGTGAACGGCGCAATCGGCCCGATGTGAGCATTTCGCCCGTCGGCGAGATCCGGCCCCTGGGGGCAACCGATGTGCCGCTTGTTTTTGTCACGCATAACGACATCGTTCTTCTCAATGCTTTCATTCAACATTATCGCCAACTGGGTGTGACGCGGTTCATCTGTGTCGACGACGTCTCGACCGACGGGACAAGAGAAGCGCTGTTGAACGAGCCGGACATTGACGTCTGGACTTCTCCGGTGAGGTATGGCCAAGCGAGGCGTGGCCGGAATTGGCGAGAACGCCTCTTCTCCGAGTACGGCTTCAACCGATGGTACCTGAACGTCGATTCTGACGAATTCCTTGTCTACGACGACTGCTTCGAAAGACCATTGCCTTCACTCATCCGCGCACTTGAAGCCGCAAACCTCCGCCGAATGGCGGCACCGATGTTGGATATGTATCCCAACCTGAGCGAAGTCGCCGGAGGGCAGTCTTTCGTCGACAGGCCATGGCAGTTCTCGCGCTATCTTGATGGCAACAGCTATGTGTCAATGCTCACAAAGCGCGGCATCAGCATCAAGGGCGGACCAAGAGGTCGGAAATTCTCCGAGGGCAATGAGCTTATCAAGTACCCCGTCATTTACTGGGACAGGAAATGCTTTTTCGGAAGCAGTCCGCATCAACCGCTGCCCTACGAGCGCAATTTCCCCTCTGTCTGGGGCGCCATTTTGCATTTCAAGTTCTTCACCAATTACAAGGCGAAGATTACCGAGGCGGCTGAGGGTAAACAGCACTATAACTCCTCCGAACACTACCAGAAGATGATGAATGTGCTTCACCGCGAAGGGGAGATAGATTTCAGCTACGATCAGTCAATTCGTTATGAAGGGCCGCAGCAACTGGTCGAGCGCGGCTTCATGACGAAGATCGACTTTCCGCAGGAACGCTAGTGGTGTGAGGCCCGGAGAAGCCGTCTCTCCGGGCTTACCCTGATCAATGCCAGGTTTGATGGCCGTACCAGTCATCGATATCGCGCCGTGCGCGATCGCGTGCGATGCCGTAGCGCTCCTGGATTTTGCCCTCCAACTGATCGCGCTTGCCGGCAATCTGATCAAGATCATCGTCGGTGAGTTTGCCCCACTGCTCCTTGATCTTGCCTTTCATCTGCTTCCAGTTTCCTTCGACGCGGTTCCAATCCATGAGGTCGTCTCCTTGTGTGTTGGACTGGAGGCTAAACGACCGAGGCATGGGAGTGTTCCGCAACGACGCATGCGCTTAGACAAAAGGAGCTAGCTTCAGCCATGTGCCAAGCGTCCGCGCTAAAGCTTCGGTCGTTCGTCGGTTTTTGCGTCCATCAAAGGCGCGAGGATCGTTTCGATCGTTGCGATGCGTTCCTTGCGCCGCTCGAGCATTTTGTTACGGCCTCGCTTCTCGTTGGCCTTGGCCTGCCGACTTGCCTGCAGTTGCTCGATATAAACGGCCTCGGCCTTTGTGTTTAAGAGCCGGTCGAAGATCCAACAAAACGAAGAGGGAAGGTCGCCGACCTGATATTGCGGTGTCTCGCTTGCGCGATCTTCATCAAGAATTTCCTGCAGGACGACTTGATCCCATATGTCGGGATCCTGGTCGCACCGTTCTTTCCATACTTCCAGCAGGCGCAACGTCGCCGGCGTGTCATTCAGCAGGATGGTTGCGGAAATCAACCGGTCCGCTTCTCGATAGACCGCTAGATCGCAGTTGTAGCTCGCCAAAACCGGCCAAGGATCTCGGTGAAACACCGCGTCCACATCGACGTAGAGCAGCGGGCCGCGATGGTTTCTACGCGCATCGAGGAGAAAGGTGGGCTTCAGCGCCGCGTTGCGAACCCAACTGCCGGTGCTATCCACCGCGGTTGTGTGAACTGGCAACCCAAGGCGTTGAGCGGATGCGACCATCCGTGCAGCCTCATGCTCATAGAACGAATTTGACGTATAGAAGCCGACAATTTCCCCATGCGTGGCCTGAGATATGATGATCTGTGAATCGATCGGGAACGGCACGATATGATCACGATACTTGGATTTGGACGCACTGAACAAATCGATGAATCGATAAAGCAATTTCGGACTCATTTTATGCGGGGATCCATTGAACTCGGAAGGACGGCTTGCAATGCTCGGCTACCCTGATCGCGCGATGCTCGCAAGGCAATTTTTGTTGAAGGAACCCGCAACTCTTCCCGGAGCAATCGAACAGCACTTGCCACTTCTCCTGAGGAAGGGCCGGGCCTTTGCCTGCAGC
This sequence comes from Rhizobium sp. R693, assembly GCF_002211315.1. Taxonomy (NCBI): domain Bacteria; kingdom Pseudomonadati; phylum Pseudomonadota; class Alphaproteobacteria; order Hyphomicrobiales; family Rhizobiaceae; genus Rhizobium; species Rhizobium sp. R693. The sequence goes on from NZ_LOKY01000011.1 coordinate 112,103, forward strand.
CAGTCGGCCAAGTTCCTTCCAGGTCGAATCACGAGATATCACTTGTATTAACGGTGAGGGTCGCTACTCCTTCGCTCCCTGTTGTTGCCTGTCCTCGCCCCATGGGCCTTCTTCGCGGCTTCTCGCCAATTGCACCCTAGTGGCAGGACCCAGGGACCTGTCGATCTCCTGCACTAGCAATCTTACTTCCTTGATGGGGCAGTGATATTCGTTCAATACCTCGACCGCGAGCGTACCCCCTGGTACGCGTGGCAGTCCCTCGCGGGCAAGTTCGGCAAGAGCAATGCGTGCCTCCTCAATCGCGTCCTCGGCCGAGGCGCAATCGTGGCGGAGATCTCCCGCCTCGACACATTCCTTATCAATCAGGCGCAAGAAGAATGTCGGCATTGCGGCAACTCCCCTGTTCCAACGGCTGACGAACATGTTGGTCAAGTCGATATCCTTTTGGGACTAAAGACTTGTTCAGCACTCCAAAGGGAACCGATTATCGAGGCGAGCGTTCCGTTCTAGGACTTCAGTCCGAGGGCGCGAGGACTTTTGTCCTAAGCGATGAAACGACAGGAACTCTCGGATGTTTCAACCGTTAATGGCGCGGAGGAGATCCGGTTCGTCGGCCTCCCCGATCAACAGGCGGAGGCAACGCAGTTGCGAAGCGGCCTAGTTCTATCCCTGTTTCTCATGTTTCCTGCCGCCGCATTCGCGCAGTCGCGGGACCTTGAGGCGACCTGTCAATCCGTCGCCAAGGGCTTCTTCATGATGGACAAGCTTGCGATCGGAACCGTTCAGTCCTTTCCGGAATTGAAGCCGCCGGGCGTGAGGATGACCTATTCCACGCGAGAAGGCACCGCGCCGACCGACATGACTGACACATTCGAATGCGAGTTCGACAAGACGGACAAGCCGCATCATCTCGTGAGGTTCTGCGTATCGAGCACGTGCTATTCACCGAACGAGGCAGACGGCGATCGGAAGCGCCGTTTTGAAGAGGCGCGAATTCTCCTGGAGCGGTCGGAAAAATAACGCTCCGGCCAATGGTAGCTCGGAGGAAGAAAGGTATGACCGCAGGTCAGCGACAATGGATCAATGAACACGACGATCAACCGGCCGTAGACCTGCTGAATGCGGCAAAGATCGCGTTCAAGGCACACGCGGATCAGACCGACAAAACCGGAGGACCGTATTTCCTGCATTGCAGACGCGTGGCTGATGCCGTCGAGGCTGGAGAAGAGCGCGTGGTCGCGTACCTACACGACGTTGTCGAAAAGGGACCCGGTTGGACGCTGGATCGATTACGGGAACAGGGCTTCAGTTCCACGATCGTCGATGCTGTCGATGCTTTGACCAAACGACCCGACGAGAACGATGACGAATTCGTCATGCGGGCCTTGAGGAACCCGCTCGCCCGTCCGGTCAAGGTCGCCGATCTCAAGGACAATCTCGCGCAAGCCGAGAAGATTGGATCCGACCCAGGCAAGTATCAAAAAGGGCTGAAAATCGCCGCGCAGATGTATGATCGTACCGCGCGAAGCTGAACGGTCGGCGCGGGGTTGGCAGGAGTCTTTTGGCCAGTGCCCGACCTGAGACATAGGTGACGTTTTGTACCGGAGATGGGGTATTCGGCTTGCGCCCCATCTTCCACGGTGATGCAGGGAGGTGCTGCGCTTCGAGCTGATGATAGAACGTGGTCTGTCCAAACAGCCACAAGCATCAGGAAAGGAAGCGCAGCATGAAGCACTTTATTGGCCTCGATGTCTCGGTAAAAGAGACCGCCGTTTGCATTATCAACGAATCCGGCAAGATCTGTCGTGAGATAAAGGTGGTCAGCCACCCTGACGATCTCATTACAGTGCTGAAGGACTCGACCTGGAACGTTGTGCGGGTCGGACTGGAAGCCGGACCTTTGTCGCAGTGGTTATTCGAGGGGTTGGCCAAGGCGGGATTGCCGGTCATCTGCATCGAGACGCGCCACGTGAAGGCATTCCTGAAGGCGCAGCCCAACAAGACGGATCGCAACGATGCGCGCGGCATCGCACAGATGATACGCGTCAATCTGTATCGCCCCGTGCATGTGAAGACGCTGACGAGCCAGAAGCGGCGGGCGCTCTTGACGGCCCGCAAGTTGCTGCAGGAAAAGGCGATTGCCATCGAGAACGACATCCGCGGCCTCCTGCGCAATTTTGGGCTGAAGGTTGCTGCTGTGGGAACGGCGAAGTTCGAAGAGCGCATTCGCGAGCTCATCGAAGGCATGCCCGATCTCGCGGCGATCATGGAGCCACTGCTTGCTGCTCGACGGAAGCTGCGTACCGAATTTGCGCGCCTGCACAGGCAAACTCTGGCGGTCGTGAAGGATGATGCCACCTGCCGGCGCCTGATGACGATCCCTGGGGTCGGCCCTGTGGTGGCGCTTGCCTATACCGCGACAATCGACATTCCGCAGCGCTTCAGAAACTCCAAGGCCGTAGGGGCGATCCTGGGGCTAACGCCGAAGCTCGACGAGTCCGGGGAAAGTAAGCGCGTCGGCTGCATATCGCTGTGCGGAGACGGCATGATGCGAACTTTGCTCTATGAGGCTGCCCAAATCCTCCTGACGCGCGTGAGGAAATGGTCGTCGCTGAAGGCCTGGGCGATGAACATCGCCAAGCGGCGCGGCACGGCGAAAGCGAAAGTCGCGCTCGCTCGTCGCCTAGCGGTCGTCATGCATCGCATGTGGCTCGACGGCACTGAATTCCGCTGGACGCGGGAATCGATGACATCAGCGAGCTGACAACAGGCCGGAAGGAGAAAGACACAAAGTTCCGCCAGCCGGCGGAAGGACGTCCTTCGCAGGACGATGGATGAGGCAAGTTCGAACCCATTTCTGTGCCGTCGCATCACGCGGTAATCACGCTCCGGAGATTGAACCGCCTCATTCTCCTAACCCCATGCTGGGAGGGCGAAACGCCGATCCCGAAGAGAAGCGAGGACCTGCGGAAGATGTCATGCCCCGAAGAGGCGGAGACGCTCGTAAGCGCTTGACCTCAACACGCCGAATAGAGAAGACATGGGTAACACTTTTCGCTTTTGGCGGGAGGTGTTGATGCCGTGGAAAGAGACTTCGGTGATGGAGGAACGTCTACGTTTTGTCGCCCGGCTGCTTGAGGGCGAAGGCATGAGCGATGTGTGCCGGGAGTTCGGCATCTCGCGCAAGACCGGTTACAAGATCTTCAACCGCTACAAGGATGACGGCCTGGAGGCGCTGACGGATCGGTCTCGCCGGCCGGTGCGTTACGCCAATCAACTGCCTGAGCCGGTCGAGGCGATGATCATCTCGTGCAAGAAGAACAAGCCGCATTGGGGTGCCAGGAAGATCAGAGAACTGCTGGTCAAGCGCCTGGCCGGCGATGTGCGCATTCCCGCCAAGAGCACGGTGCACGCGGTGCTCGACCGGCACGGGCTGGTCGCTCATGCCCGCAGGCGACACCGCTTTCGGGCTGAGGGAACGGCCCTATCGCAAGCATTGCTGCCGAACGATCTGTGGTGTGCCGACTTCAAGGGCGAGTTCAAGCTCGGTGACGGCCGATACTGTTACCCGCTGACGGTCACCGACCAGATGTCACGCTTCCTGCTCGCCTGCGAGGCCTTCGAATCGACAAAGGAGGTGGGTGTGTTCGAGGCGTTCCGCCGATTGTTTGCCGAACGCGGTCTGCCGGATGCCATCCGCAGCGACAACGGCCTGCCATTCGCCAGTCCCAACGGCCTCTACAATCTGTCGAAGCTGTCGGTCTGGTGGCTGCGGCTCGGCATCGGCCTCGAGCGCATCAGGCCGGGCCATCCGCAAGAGAATGGCCGGCATGAGCGCATGCACCTGACGCTGAAGAAAGAGGCGACGCCTCCACCCGGCAGAAATATCCTACAGCAGCAGGCCCGCTTCGATGCATTCGTCAGCGAATTCAATACCGAACGGCCGCATGAAGCCCTGGCGATGAAGGTGCCGGTCGATCTCTACACGCCATCGGCGCGCCGATATAACGGGCTACCGGAGATCGATTATCCGTTCCACGACCGTGACGCACTGGTGACCAATTGCGGCCGCATCTGCATGCACCGCAAGAAGATCAATATCTCCACCGTGCTGGCCGGACAGAAACTCGGCATCAAGGAAGTCGACGACGGTATTTGGCTCGTCAGCTTCATGCACTATGATCTCGGATATATCGACCTGGAGCAGAGGACCTTGCAAACCATCGACAACCCGTTCGGCACGAGCTTGTCACCCATGTCTTAGACCGTATGTTCGCGGGGTGAGCATGGCCCGCCCCCGCGGTAAGCTAAATTCGGGGGTTGCTCTGGATTGGCCGGAGCCTTGCCCCATGCTTAGCGAGGGCGAACCATGAAAGAGGATAGCGCAATTTTCATT